>JACPQU010000107.1 GCA_016190305.1 Bacillota bacterium | reverse complement strand
TCCCAACCGCTCGTCATGGCCGTGAACCAGGGCGAACATGGGGACGAGCTTGTATCCGACCCCGACCGCCGTCATCGCGAACCACCCGATACCCCCGGCGGTAGCGTGGACGGCCAGAAAATTGATCCCGATCCCCATGTTGGACAGGAAGCCGAATTGAAGATTAAGAGCGAGGAGCATCCCGGCGGCGACGGTGATGAAGAGGTAGGCCAGGGCCGCCGATAAGTAGACCCCCGTGATGTTCCACTCGGCCACCCGGGCCAGGGTCCTGGCGAGATTGTAAATAAAGATGTAGATGGAAACCGCGGCCAGGGATCCCCCGAGGATCAGGAAGGGAAGCGCGCCGGCGGCGAACCCGGCGATGAGCGCCGAAACCCCCGCTGCGTAGCTCCAGAACCCCCAGTGGCCGAGCGTCTCGCTGAAGATACTCTCCTGCAGCACCACGGGGACCAGTTGATACATGGCCCCCATGATCATCATGGTCAGCCATCCCAGGGTGGCGGAATGGGTCGCCGCCCTGAGCATGGGATAGACGAAGTGTCCGAAGAGCAACTGGTCCCTGGCGATGAAGAGCAGGGTATGGAACAGGGCGAAGAAGAAGACGGCGGTGACCAGGTACTTCACCGGTAAACTCAAGGAAGGGGCTTTCTCGGTGGCCAGCCCGGTGGCGCCTTGGGACATCAGCTTTCCTTCTTTCTCTGGATGGTGATCAGGATCGAGCCGTCAGGCCGCTCCTCCGTCTGGTGAACGAAGCCGCGCTCCTCGAGCTTGGGGTAAAGGAACATGGGGCGGCGGTCATTCTTCACCTCCAGGATATCGTCCTCACCGACCGAAGCCAGTTTTTCCAGGATTTGCATCATCGGCTCGGGCGGCTCCAGGCCCCTGGTATCGAGGGTGATCTTGTTGCCCATGGCGCCCGCCTCCAGTGGTTTTTTAAATTTAGATGCGGCATGAAGCGGATGGCCGGGGCCGGGTCAGGATGCCGCCCCCGACTTCTCGAAGGTGATCTTCCAATCCCCCTCCGGGGTTCTTTCGGCCTGGTGGGCGTAGCCGCGGCTCGCCAGCACGTCGTAAAGGGGCTTGGGCTCGAAGATGTTAATGATCACCAGTCGATCCTGCTCACCGAGGCCGGCCAGGGCTCCCATGATCTTGTCGAAGGGATCCCGGCCTGACCGTAGATCGTCCCGAACGTCCAGGGTCACCGTCTTGGATGTCTGATCAGCCAAATTGTTTTCCTCCTCCAGAGTCTTGTTATCCCAGTAGAGCTTTTATTCCGGCTGTTCCCGCTGGATGATCCCGCCGGCTGCTGAACGGCAGTTCAGGCAGAACAGACCAGCCACAGGAAAGACTAACCATTTAACTAAGTCAAGTTTCTCATGATCCCTATTCTTTGACAAAGAGTCCGCATCAATAGGTGCTGTGAGCTTGGTCACGCCTGTTTCAAGCCGCCTTCGCGGTGATTGCCGGATTGGGGAGCCGGGGAGAGGCTTGGAAGATGAAGGATCTGGTGCAGGGATTGTCAAACGTCCATATAACGATAAGAACTCCGAAAGGTTATTGAGCAGGATAGTTCGGCTGGATCATTCAGCAGGATCAAGGCAAGATCATCGGAAAGGCGGCATGACCATCCCACCTCATCCCCGCCTTCTCATTTCCTCGCGTTCAGCCCGGGATCCAGGCCGCCGTCTTGGCCAAGGTGGCTTCCCGTCAAGTAGTCAATGATCATCCCGGCCTCGGGAGGAAAAGCGAGTGGGTAAGAGAAAGCGCCTTTCCCTAGCAAGTTTTCTCTTCATCCTGATGATTTTACTCCCACCAGCGGGCGGGACGGTAGGCACAGCCTCCGCCGATTCCAGTCCCGGCATTCCCATTCCCGGCGAGATCTCCATTTATGTCAATTACCGTCCGGTGCCGACTGACGTGGCGCCGGTCCTGCGGAGCGGCCGGGTGTTCGTGCCCCTGCGGGCGGTGGCCTTGTCCCTGGGCGCTCGGGTGGGGTGGGACCCGGTCAAGCAAGAGGTGACGGTGACCGGTGGGTCGGGTGAGGCCAAGGATGTGACTCTGAAGCTCCGGGTCGGCCGGGCCGAAGCCCTCGTGAACGGGAAGGACTACCAGTCGGATGCGGCCCCTTTCATCACCGGCGGCAGGACCCTGGTGCCGCTCCGGCTGGTGGCTGAAACCCTGGGTGCCGTGGTGGTCTGGGACGCCGCGAGCCGTTCAGTGCGGATCAAGATGACGGAAGGAGCGGCGTCCTCCGCCCCGCCCTCCCCCGGCGCGGCAGGTGGGGCCGGAGAGGGGACCGAGGGTGCCCTGCGGATCGCCGGGCAGCTAGGCGGCCCCACGGCGGCGGTGGCCGTGCAGGGCCGGTACGCCTATGTGGGCGTAGGCCTGCGACTGGCGGTGCTCGATGTTTCCGACCCGGCCGCCCCCCGGGAGGTGGGCGTGACGGAGCCCTTCGGCTGGTACGTGGAGGACGTGGCTGTGGCGGGGAACACGGCCTATGTGGCTGCCGGCGGGGGCGGGCTGGCGTTGGTGGACGTCGCCGACCCGGCCAGGCCGGTGGTGGTGGGCCGCTATGATACCCCAGGGTACGCCGAAGCCCTGGCCGTCACGGGCCGGTACGTGTACGTGGCCGACGGCCTGGCCGGCCTCCGGGTGGTGGACGCCGCCGACCCCTCGCGGCCGGTGGAGGTAAACGCTGCTTATACCGAGCGGTACGTTTTAGACGTGGCCCCGGCGGGCGGGTATGTCTACTTGGCCGGCGGCGGCGCCGGGTTGCTGGTGGCCGGTATCGCTGACCCGGCCCGGCCGAAGGAGGCGGCCTCCCTCGTCTTGCCCGGCTACGCCTACGGAGTGGCTGTCTCAGGAAATACGGCCCTGGTCGCCGGGGCCTGGACCGGGTTGCATTTGGTGGATGTCACCGATCCAGTCCGTCCCGTCCCGGCCGGCGCCTTGCCCACCCCAGGCTGGGCCTTCGCCGTGCGCAGCGCGGGTGGGATCGCCTACGTGGCCGCCGGCTGGGGTGGGATCCGGATCGTGGACATAGCGGATTCAGCCCACCCCGCCGTCCTTGGAAGCTATGCCCCGGAGGGCGGCCACGCCGCGGCCCTGGTTCCAGCCGGCCCGCTGCTCTATGTTGCTGATCGTAACGCCGGTCTGCGGGTTGTCCACGTGGGTGATGCCCGGAACCCGTTGGAACTGGGTGGTTACAGTCCGCTGGGCTTCGCTGCCGATGTCGCGGCGGCGGGCCGGTACGCCTACGTGGCGGCCGGGCCCTGGGGCCTCAGGGTGGTGGACATCGCCGACCCCGCTCGGCCCCGGGAGGTGGGCAGTGAGCGCTCCCTGGGCTGGGCGCACACCGTGGCCGTCGCCGGCGACTACGCCTACGTCGCCACCTTTCCCCACGGAACATGGAACGTTACCTTGCACATTGTGGACATTCGTTCCCCGGAGCGGCCGGTTCCGATTGCTTCCCTTCCGATCGAACCCGGGGTACCAAGAGATATGGTGGTGCGGGGCGGCATCGCCTACATCCCCGACGAATGGGGGCTGCAGTTGATCGACGTCTCCAACCCCCAATCGCCGTCCAGGCTCAGCTTCATCGACCTGCACACCGGTCCGCCGGCCGAACCCGCCACCGTGGGCATTGACGTCCAGGGGGGCCTGGCCTACGTGGCGCAATCCCAAGGCGGATTGATCGTGGTGGACGTGGCTGACCCGCGGGCGCCCCGCAAGCTGGCCGCCTACCGCCCGCCGGACCTGGTGAAGGTGATGTCGGTGGCTGTGTCCGGAAATATGGCCTACGTGGGGGATAACCGCGGCCTCTATGTCCTGGACGTAACCGACCCACAGTCTCCTAAGGGTTTGCGCCGGCTTGAGGTGTCCGGGATCATCGACGGCTTGGCCCTGGATGGGGAGACCCTGGTCATGGCGGCCGGTTCCCCCGGTGTGCAGATGGCCGGTCTGGCGGCGCCCGCTGAGCCGGTCCTTACCGGCGCTCCCATGTACGTGCCCGGCTACGCCCTGGAGGTGGCCGTCGAAGGTGATCGCGTTCTGGCGGCCTCGGAGGACGCCGGGTTGTTCATCCTCGAGCGGTTCCGGACCGATGTAAAAGACGATCCGAATACCGATCCGAACAAAGAAAACGGTAAAGCGGATTCAGCAGGTGTCCACCGCCGGGCGGCCGGGGCCGTCCCGGCCTCAGTGACCGCTTCCGCGGCGACGCTTACCGCTGCCCCCACCAACAGGATCAAACTATCCACCGCCTCCAAGGTCGCCAGGCTGGCGGCGGTGACACCAGGCCGGACCTGCATCGTCGCCAGCACCGCGGACGCCGGGCCCGGAACCTTGCGGCAGTGCCTGGAGAAAGCCGCGGCGGGGGATCGCATCACTTTTGACCCCGCCGTCTTCCTGCCGGATCAGCCCGGAATCATCCGGCTTTTAACGAAACTGCCGCCCCTCCAGCAGGGTCAGGTCACCGTCGATGCAAGCGACGCCGGGGTGATCCTGGACGGCGGCGCCACGCCGGCCGGCAGCGGAGGCATCCTGATCCTATCGGATGGCAATACCGTCCGCGGGCTGCAGATCGTGGGGTTCCCGCAGTTCGGCGTCCATATCGGAGACGCCCGGGACAACATCATCGGCGGCAGCCGGGAGCAGGGCCGGGGGCCCCTGGGCCAAGGCAACCGGATCAGCGGAAACGGCGACGGCGTCAGCATCCATGGCGCCGGCGCCACCGGAAACCGGGTGTTCGGCAACCACATCGGCACCGACCTCGCCGGCTCCTCGGCCGCGGGCAACCTGCTGCATGGTGTCCTCCTGAACGGGGGCGCCGCGGGAAACCGGGTCGGCGGCACTGAGCCGGGAGAAGGCAACTTGATCAGCGGCAACGGCTGGAGCGGGGTATCGCTTCTTGGAACCGGTACCGAATGGAACGTGGTGGTTGGCAATATCATCGGCCTGGATTCCGCCGGTGCCCGTATTCTGGACGGGCAGATCGAGTCGGGCGTGGTGATCAACGGGGGCGCAGCGGGAAACCGCATCGGCGGTGACGCCCCCGGGGAGCGCAACATCATCGCCGGCAACGGGCGTACCGATATCGGGCTGAGCCGCGGGGCCCATGACAACGTGGTGGCGGGGAACTACATCGGCACCGACGGCACCGGCAGCGCCGTCCTCGGCAAACCGGTGATGTCCGTGAGCATGGAGTTGGGCGCCCACGACAACCAGATCCGGGGCAACGTGATCGGCACCGACGGCTGTTGCGCCGTCCTGATCAGCGACTGGGGAACCTCCGGGAACGCCGTCCTGGGCAACTTCATCGGCGTGGATGCCACCGGTTCCCGCTCGCTGGGTGGCAAGGGCGACGGCGTGCACGTCAACGCGCCCTTCAACCGCATCGGCGGCCCCGGCCCCGGCGAGGGCAACGTGATCAGCGGCAACGGGGGATTCGGGGTCAAGATCGGGTTTCACAGCATCCGGGATGTGCTTGTGTTGGGTAACCGCATCGGCACCGACGCCGCCGGCACCCGGGCTGTGGGCAACGGGCAGCATGGGGTTGTCATCGTGGAAGGCGCTTATCACAGCTTCATCGGCGGCGCTGCGCCGGGCGAGGGCAACTTGATCAGCGGGAACCGGGGTAGCGGGGTAGCTCTTTATGGCCCCGGGGTCCGGTACAATTTCATCACCGGAAATCTCATCGGGATCGGTGCAGACGGTATGGAGACTCTCCCCAACTCCAAAGGTTTCGAAATCCAGGGGGGTGGTCAGAACTTTATCCAGGCCAACCGCATCGCCGGCCCGCCTTAAGATGGGGCTCGGCTATGACCGGCGGAGCCACAAGATGGACACTTCAGGCTCAAGCTGATTAAATTCGGAGTCTCCCGATACCAATACTCCGTTCCGTGCTCTGGCCAGGCCGGCGGCAAAAGCATCCGCGTAGGAAAAACGGTACCTGGCTTTCAACATGGCTGCCTCGATGGTTAAAGACCGGTCGGCATCGATCACCTCTATGGGAAGCTGCTCCACCACCGCCACGATTTCCTCAGCGCTTTGTTCTCCACGACTGCGGGCTACGGTGTAATATACCTCGCCAAGGTTTACCACCGATAGCTGTAATTGCACATCTCTTCGGGCCGCCTTACGGAGGAGTTCATGCACCAGTTCGGCTCCTTCCTCATCCTGAAGGTAAGCCAGGACGGCGAAACTATCGAGGACATAGACTACGGACCTCATCCGTTTTCCGTTCCTTCCGATCCTTCCGGCCCATCCACTCTTAACCCGCCCGCGGTTTGCCGTCGCACCAGGGCCTGTTCCTCTCCCTTAATCGCTTCCACTTTGCCGGCAAGAAAGGCTTCGGTCAGGGAACGCCCCCCTTTCAGGATACCCCTTGCCTGTTCCACCGGATCGGTGAGAACCGGGAAAAGGTACAGCCGACCCGCGCTTTCCCTTACTTCCAGCTCCGTGCCGGCCTGGATCTTGTATTTAGCCCGGAGTTCAGAAGGTATTACGATTTGGCCCTTAGGGGATACCTTAACCCTCGTCATTACTACTCCAGCCTCCTTTCGTTTTACGTTTCTTGATCCAGAATAACCATTCTGCAAATCCTGTCAACCTTACCTCACAATCTGAGGCCAAGGATGCTTCAGAGACACCGGATGCTTCAGAAAGTGATGGTTCACTCGGGGACGGTCCGGTTACCCAGGATGAAGTTTTCCTCCCCTCCCGTGACGGCGGCGCCGCCGGAATTCGGCAGGGATTTCATGCCTCCGGCGTCAAGGCCGATGTAGTTCCCGGCGATCAGGTTATAAAACAGGCCGGGCCCCTCCAGCCGTACGGGGCTGCCTTGATTGCCGCTGACCAGATTCCGTTCGGGCCCGGTGGTTCCGCCGGCGAAGTTGCGGTAGGCTCCCTCCCTGAACACGATGCCGCCGGCGGAGTTGCCCACGGCCTTCGCCCCGGTCCGGTCGGTGCCGATGAAATTCCCGATCACCACCGCGCCCGTGGTGCTTAACCATCCGACGCGGACCCCGTAATCCTGGTTGCCGCTGATCACGTTTCCCTCCCCGGGAGCCGTTCCTCCCACCCGGTTGAAGGACTCGTTCACCCCCACGCCTTCGCCTCCGTTGGGCAGGGGATTGACGCCCCCGGCGTCAGTGCCGATGAGATTGCCGATCACCGCGTTCCCGGAGGCGCCCGGGTCGCTGATGATCACCCCGTTAAAGCCGTTGCCGCTGATCAGGTTGCCGGCCAGCACGTTATCGGCCGAGCCCTCGATGGTTACTCCGCTGGAATCGTTTCCCAGGGCCAGTCGGCCGCCGGCATCGGTGCCGATGTAGTTCCCTTCGAGGCGGTTTTCCCTGGTCCAGCCGCCCATCAGGGAAACCCCGGCCCGCGCGTTGCCGCTGATCACGTTGCGGTCGGCTGCGGCCGGCCCCCCGACGATGTTCCGGGTGGAGGACTGGATGAAAATGCCGGTGCCCTGGCGGCCCAGGACGGCCGTACCCGGGGCGTCAAGGCCGATGTGGTTTCCGATGATGCGGTTGCCCGTCACGGTTTCCTCGCACCAGGAGGCGCCGAAGTCGCTGGCCACGTTGGCCGGGCAGTCGGCGATGCCGATACCGGCCTGCCTGTTGCCGCTGATGGTGTTGCCTTCTCCTGACGGCCCGCGGCCCCGGCTCCGATCGCCGCCGATCACGTTGTACGAACCGCCCCCGATCCCGATCCCGACGCCGGGGAAGTTGACGATCTGCAGCCCCTTGACGGTGTTTCGGTCGGAACTGATCACCAGGCCGTGGGTGTCGGCCGGCGCGGCGGCGCCGTCCAGGACGACCCCGGCGTCGCCGGCGTCGATGGTGACGCCTCCCCGGCTCAAAGGCGGAAGCCCGGTGGACGGCCGGATGGTTACGGGGTTTCCCGGCGGGAAGACGCCGGGATCGAAGCGGATGAAGTCACCCGGCTGGGCGAGCCCCAGGGCCCAGCGGAGGGTGCCCGCGCCGGAGTCGGCCGGGCTGGTCACCGTCCAGGTTCGGCCGCCTCCGCCGCTGCCGCCTCCCAGGGCGACAGGAACCGCCTTGCCGCCGGAGCCGACCCCGAGGCCGTCGATCCCCGCCGTAAGCCGGCTCTGCAGCCCTGCTGCCCGGGGTTGCATCTTGAGCCGGGGTTTGAACTGCGCCAGAAGCGGCGAGGATGGTGGCAATCCCGGTTCAGGGTTGTTCCTGTGATCCCCGAGTTCGTTATGCGTGGGATCTTGGAAGACCGCCGCCGGCGTCTTGACTTCGGCCCCTTTCACCGGTAGTCGTCCGGGACGTTCCAGGATGTACAGGCCGCCGTCGGCGGCGGCGGCGAAGATCCGCCCGCCTTCCACGGAGACTCCAGTCGTCCGGCCCGGCAGGAACCGCGACCCGGCGAGGGCCGGCTTCCGGGGGTCGGAGACATCGACTACCTCCACGCCGGCGGGGCCGCCGGCGATGTGGAGGAGGCCGTCCGCCAGGACCATCTCCTCGGCGTTCCCGGTGATGGGAAAAATAGTTAGAAGACGGGGGTTTTCGGGCCGGGAGATATCCACGATCCCGATCCGGCTATGGTCGCCGAGGTAGGCGAAATCGCCTTCCGTGACCAGGGACAGGGACTTCTGCAATTCCGGCGGTTTGTAGGCCGTCACCACCTCCGGCTTGGACGGATCGGAGATATCGATCACTACCAGGCCCAGGCCGGAATGGGTCACGTAGGCAGTGTCCCCGTCCTTGGAGACGGACACGCCCATCGCTGTACTCATCCCCGCCGCCCGGCCCAGTCCGTTGTTGAAATCCAGCACCCCCAGCCTGGCGGGCGCCGCGGGGTCGGCGGTACCGATTACCTCGAAGGTGAACTCGGTGGTGACGTAGACCCTGCCGTCGCCCAGGAACATGTTTACGGGCGGGCCGTCCAGCCGCTGGAACGAAAGGCTCCGCGGCCGCCGGCGATCAGAGATGTCGAGGATCGCCAACCCCTCGCCTTCCGGGCCGCCGCCAAAGAGGTAAGCCTGATCCCCCGCCAAACGCACCACTTTGTAACCTCCCGGCATGGATGTGGCGACGAGCCGCGGCCACGCCGGATCTTCGACGTCCAGCACCCGCAGTTCGGAACCGCCGAAGCCGTACGTTCCGGCAAGGTAGGCCCAGCTTCCAGCCACGGCCACGCGGCCGGCGATTCCCGGCGTGTCATCGGAACCCAGGAGGTTGAGCCGCTCCGGCTCCGATGAGTCGACGATCCGCAGTCCCCCGGTACGGTCGGTCATGTAAAGCCGGCCCTGGTTCACGGCCACGCGCCAGGCGGGGATTATCCGGGTTTTCGCGCCGGTTTTGCGGTTGCGCCAGGGGTTGTCAATGCGCCGGGGCCTGTCCGGGTCCGAAAGGTCGATCACCTGCAGCCCCGCCCAGCCGGTGGCAGCGTAGGCCCAGGTGTCTCCGACGGCGATGTCGAAGGCCCAGCCGGGCAGGTCGAGGGAGCCCGTCTCCCTAGGGAGGAGCGGGTCGGCGATGTCCAGGATCCGCAGCCCCCCCCAGCCGTCCGCCACGTAGGCGGTCTTTCCGGAAATGGACAAGCCGTAGGCGTAACCCGGAGTATCATAAGCGGCAACCTCCTGCGGACGGGCGGGATCGGTCATCTCAACCACCAGCATCCCGCCCCCGGCGGCGGCCAGGTAGGCGTACCGGCCCTCCACCGCCACGTCGAAGACATACCGGGAGCCGGAGGAACCTCCAACCGGAACCGGTTTGGCCGGGTTGGAGATATCCACCACTTTCACCCCGGACGGTCCGTCGGCCACATAGGCATACCTGCCGGCCAGGGCCACGGCTTCGGCATACCCGGGCGTGTCGTAGCGGCCCAAAACGGCCGGGGAGGCGGGATTGGAGATATCCACCACGGCGATCCCCGCACCGCCCGTGGCGACCACGGAAATCCGGCCCGAGACGGCGACATCGGTGATGTACCAGCCCAACGGTTCGGTGGCTCCCACCTCCCGGATGGCGCCGGGGTTGGAAACGTCCAGGATCAGCAGTCGCAGCCCCCGTCCCACGTATGCGTAATGTCCCTGTACGGCCACGGCCAGAGTGGGACCGCCGATCTGGCCGGTGATCCGCAGAGTGCTCTCGGTTTCTCCTCCTGCTTCGCCTCCGGTGCCTGGAGGGGGCTGGGTGGGGGGAGTCGTTCCTTCCGCCACGCGGATCCGCACCGAACGGCTTGCGGTGTCCCATCCCACCACTGCGCCCAGGGTCTCGGCCACCAGGCGCAGGGGGACCAGGGTTCTCCCGTGCTGAATGAACGGGGGGGCGTCCATCGGGAGGACTTTCCCGTCGATCTCCGCCTCGCGGCTTCCCACCCGCAGTTCCAGCCGGGTATCCCGGAGTCTAATGCTCACCTGTGAACGCCTCGGGTCCCAGACGACCTCGGCACCCAGGGCCTCCGAGACGGCACGAAGAGGGATGAAGACCCGCCCGCCCGTCAACACGGGAGGCACTTCGACTTCAAGCAGGTCGCCGTCAACGAAGATCGGTATGGGATTAGCACCGGCCGCCGGCTGTAAGCCGCCGTGAATCCAGAGTAGCGCGGCCAGGAGCAGGGGGATCAACGGGCGAAGGGGCTGTCTGTTCATGATGTACTCCTTTCCGCAAGCGCGTCCGGCGTCAGGAAGAACCCGCACGAGCCTGAGGTTCGGTTAGGCGCTTCCCCTTGGAAATAGCCTTCTTTTGCAATGCCCGGTCGGGTCGGGATTGGGATTGTTAGAAGCCGGTGACGATTGAGATGAAGGAGTAGTGAAAACAGCTTGTCACCTAATTAATTAGCATCCGGATCCGGTAATCCCTGCCGTAACCCCTGGACCTTGAAAACGGCATCAAAAGGACATTGCCTGGGAAATGACATCACCAGCGTTTCCGCGGCATATAATGATAAGATTGAGATCAAAGCGGGGTGGGAGAAGGGGGCGACCCCCAATCGCCATCACCAACTCCCCGGACTGAAGGGTTGACGATCGCTGTGCCCGCTGACGGAAAAACCAGGAACCATCGTACCGCAGAGGCGCCGAGCCCGGGTCTGCACACGGATTCCCCGGGGGGTGGAACGGCGCGTAAAGCCCTGGTGAGCGCCTGCCTCCTTGGCAGCGCCTGCCGTTACGACGGCCGGGACTGCGCCGACCCGGCGGTACGCCGGTTCTTGGAGAGCCGGGGTCTCACACCGGTTCCGGTGTGTCCGGAGGAACTCGGAGGACTGGGCACCCCCAGGCCCAGGGCGGAGATCAGGGAGGGGGACGGCGGAGCCGTACTGGCGGGGAGGGGGCGGGTCTTCGACTTCGAGGGAAGGGACGTTACCGGTGCTTTTATTGCCGGAGCCCGCGCGGCCCTGGAACTGGCCCTCCGCC
Organism: Bacillota bacterium; assembly: GCA_016190305.1. Classification (GTDB taxonomy): domain Bacteria; phylum Bacillota; class JACPQU01; order JACPQU01; family JACPQU01; genus JACPQU01. The sequence goes on along the minus strand of JACPQU010000107.1, from coordinate 2,203 downwards.
ACCGGTGCGGGCTGGCCGTCCTCAAGGCCGGGAGCCCTTCCTGCGGGTCGGTCAGGATCTCCGCCGGAGATTTCTCGGGCAGGACCAGGGCCGGGTCCGGGGTGACCTCCGCTCTCCTGAAATCCGCCGGGATCAGGGTCGTCACAGAAGAAGACATCCCAGAAGAAGATATCCTGGATTCCTTTAACACTTAATCCTGATCATCCCAATCTGATAGATCTTTGGATCTTTCTTTGGTTCTTAATGTTTGACCCTCGTTTCTTTTCGCCCGGCGAACGGGTTTTCAACCCGAACGCCTGATTTCTGCCCCGGCGCCTTGTTCGGTCATCTTGTTCGGTCATATAGTAGTGGCGTATGATTGGTTTCGAGGGAGGCGTCCTGATGAAGGGTATCGTTTACCTGAATGGACAATGGCTTGACTTCGGCTCGGCCAAGGTGGGCATCGAGGACCGAGGTTTCCAGTTCGGTGACGGGGTATACGAGGTGATCAGGTTCTACGAAGGGCGGCCCTTCCGGCTGGAGGAGCACCTGACAAGACTGGAGCGGAGCGCCGCCGCCATCGAACTCGCCCTTCCCGCCTCTCCCGCCGAACTGGCCGCCCTGGCCCAGGAGGCCCAGGCCCGAAGCGGGATTGCCGCCGCCCAGTTGTATCTCCAGGTCACCCGGGGGGAAGCCCCGCGGAACCACCTCTTTCCCGAGGGGATCAGCCCCACTTTCGTGATCACGGTGCGCGAGGTGCGGAGGATCCCGGAGCAGGCGCGGCGGGACGGGGTGACCGCCATCATCCTTCCGGACGAACGGTGGGGCCGCTGCGACATCAAGTCCACCAACCTGCTCCCCAACGTCCTGGCCAAGGAGAAGGCCCACCGGCTGGGGGCCTTCGACGCCGTCTTCGTGCGGGACGGCCTGATCACCGAAAGCTCGAGCGCCAACCTCTTTGCCCTGGTCGGGGGAATTTTAAGGACCGCCCCGCGGGGCCGTTCGATCCTGGGCGGGATCACCCGCGACTTTGTGCTGGAACTGGCTTCTGAAACGGGCTTGCCGGTAAAGGAGCAATCCTGCACTCTCGAGGAGCTGTACCGTGCTCCCGAGGTTTTTCTCACCGGGACGACGGTCGAGATCGTTCCCGTGGTCCGGTTCGGCGACACAGCGGTAGGCAACGGGAAGCCGGGGCCGGCGGTCCTGCATCTCCAGGATGCCTTCGCCCGTCGGATCAAAGGTTTCACAGAAATCCCGCGGTAGTGTTGCGCAGTGGTCTTCACCAACCTCGCGATAGTCTTTACTCCGGTTCCCTGAACTTGCGATCGCGGAGGACAACCGGGAACTCCTTGCGGAGTCCGGTCAGTACCTCCTGGGGACTCCTGGATTTTTCCGTAAGGATAAATTCCTTGACTGTTTCCCTGCTTTCCTCCAGGGAGGCGGGCTTGGCTTCCTCGAAATTGTCGATGGAGACCAGGTGATACCCTCCCTCATCCTGGATGGGTGCGCTCACCTCACCAGGGTTGAGGCTGAAGGCGGTGTCCTGCCATGCGGCGAGGCCGGGGCCCTGTTCAAAGCTTCCCACCAGGCCTCCCTTCGATGCTGTGGCTTCGTCTTTGGAGGCCTCCTGGGCCGCTTCTGCGAAAGGCTGCCCGCCTTTGATCCGATCGCGCCAGCTCAGCGCTTCCTCTTCACTGGGCAGCAGGATGTGGCGAAGAAGCACCCGGGCCGGCCTGGTGAACAACTCCTGGTGAGAGGCGAAGTAGGCCTCGATCTCCTGATCGGTTACGGTGATCCCGTCGGTGGAGAGCCGGGTCATGATCTGCTCCAGCCGAAGTTCCCTCCGCAGATCATCCCGGGTCATCCCGGTGGCCTGCAGGGCTTCCTGGAAGGCCCCGGGGTCGCCGAACTGGTCTTGGAGCTCCTTGTACTTGGCATCGATGGTTTCCTCGCCGATCTGGATCCCCTCTTTTTCGGCAGCCGCCGTGATCAGCATCTGGTCGATCAGCCGGGTGAGGGTCTCTTTCGTAACTCTTTCAGGGAGGGCGCCCTCAAGTTCGGCCCTGGTGATCTTGTGTTCCCCCACCGTGGCCACGGGCAAGCTGCCTTCGATGCGTGGGGAGAGGACAGCGGTAATCATCAGAGAGATCATCCATGCGGCGATGATCAGCAGTTTCGGGCGGGTTCCAGAAGGTGTCCGGATTTCCATCAGTGGCCTCCTCGG
>JACPQU010000105.1 GCA_016190305.1 Bacillota bacterium | reverse complement strand
GATCGTGAGGACCCCCGCCTTGATGCTGCACAGGGTATGGATCTCCCTGGTAGTGCCGAGCAGGCGCCCGCCCAAGACGAGGGCTCCCGCGCCCAGGAAAATTCCCGATATGAGAGCCCCTGCTCCAGGGCTCCAGAAACCGGCGCCGACCAAAGGAGCGGCCACGTTCCCGGCATTGTTCGTGCCGAACGAAAACGCCATGAAGCAGCCCGATGTCAGGGCCCCCAGGCTAAGGATCCGGCGGATCCGCTCGGGTGAACGCATGCGCCCGAACCAGCGCAGTACCCTCGAATACGCTTTGAGCTCGAACCAGTAAGCCAAGCCGAAAGCCACCAGGGGCATCAGGATCCAGAAGGCAATAATTTTCAGCACGGCTGCGCTGTTGAAAGAACCCAGATAGATCCCGGCGCCGGTGATGGCCCCCACGGTGGCCTGGCTGGTGGAGATCGGAACCTTCAGCCAGGTGGCGGCGGAGAGGCACACCGAGGCGGCGAAGAGGATCACGACCGCCGTGCGGAGATCGATCATTCCGGCCGGGACGATCCCTTTGCTCAGGGTCCCGATGATGGCGCGGCTTCCCGCCACCGATCCGAGGAGGACGAAGACGGCGACCAGCAGCAGAGCCTTCCGCTTCGGGATTACCCCCCCGCCGTAGGCGCCCGACATGGCGGCGGCAACCCCCGCTGCGCCCTCGTTCATCCCCATGAAGAGCGCTGTCACGACGGCGCCCGCAACCCAGAATTCCAAGCCTTCCCGTCCTCCTCTGCCCGCATCCGCCTCCGGCGGCGGCATCAACCGCCGACCCTACCGCTGCCTGCCTGCAGTCCCGGCACCCGGATCAGCCGGATGAGCCGCCGGCCGGACGGGCTCGCAGATCTGCCCGCTACGTTACCGCCGGTACTCCTCGTAGGGCATCGGGTTCCAGACCCGGGCCTTGAAGTCCGGGTCCCTTTCCGCGAGGCCGGCGATCTCGCGGGCGATCTCGCGGGCGGAATCGAGCTCGCGTTGCGCCTCCGGGCGATCCTGGAACATGAAGGGATCGGGGACCTCTTCCTGGGCCACCCGAACCTTCTCCTCCAGGGCGGTGATGAGCTCTTTCTGGCGCCGCAAGGCCTCCCGCAGGGCGGCGATCCTGCCGCCCCGGTCGGCGGCCCGGGCGATGTCGAAGAGCCCGGCGACGGCCTCGAAGACCTCCTGATAGACCTCCCCCGCCCGCTCCCGGCCCTCGGCCAAGGCCGCTTCAAGGTCACGCATAGTCAACTCCGCGGGGTCAAGGCGCCGGCGGCGGCGTTTCCCGCCCAGGCGGTGATGGGTCAGGTAGTAGGGGAAAAGGCCTTTGATCGTATCCGCCACCGGCTTGATCGCCTGGCCGTCGCCGGTGCTGACGGTGCTGACGCTACCGTTGGCATCGGTGGTGCTGTTACTGCCGCCGGTACCGCCGGCAGCACCGGTAATGCCGGCAACGCCTGTTGCAGCGGCTGGTGCGGTAGCTGAGCCGGCTATATCTCCCGCGCCGTCAGCGTCGGTCCCCTTCGGCTGGATCCCCTGGATGATCACCTGGCCCACCTCGGGTCGCAGGATCTCCTTGGGAGGCAGGTAACCGTACCGCAGGATGTCCTGCACCCCGGTCCCGCTCATGGTCAGGTGGTACTCCTCCCCGTGGGGGCAGGTCTTCTCGGTGGCCACCGTCCCGCACCTGGTGCAGTAGAAGGAGTCGCGGAAGAAAAGGGGCTGGATCCCCAGCTCCGCCTGGTCGTACTCGTCGAAGATCCGCCACGCCGCGTATTTGTCATAGTAGCCGCCGAAACCGGCGTGGTCCCGCCCCACGATGAAGTGGGTGCAGCCGAAGTTCTTGCGGACGATGGCGTGGAGGATGGCCTCCCGCGGGCCGGCGTAGGTCATGGTCACCCGCAGGGGCGCCAGGACGACCCGGTCGGCGGGATAGTAGTTGTCCAGCGCGGCCTTGTAGGCCTCAATGCGGTACTCGTTGCGGAAATAGGCCTTCCGCGTGGTCTCCACGATGGGGTGGATGAAGAGGCCGTCGATGATCTCCAGGGCGCACTTCTGAAGGTACTCGTGACCGCGGTGGAGGGGGTTGGCGGTCTGGAAACCGACCACCGTGCGCCACCCGCGCTCCTCGAAGAAGACGCGGCGGGTATCCACCGGCTCGAGGCGGTACTTCTCGAAGGGGCCCCAGTCGGGCCGCTCAAGGAGATCGATGGGACCGGCGAGGCAGGTGTCGCCCATGCGGCGGTGGATGTAGTCGACTCCCGGGTGGCGGCGCTCGTCGGTGGCGAAGACCTGGACGGCCCGCTCATCACGGTCGTAGGTGAACTTTTCGGTGACGGTGAGGACGGCCCAGCGATGCCCGGACTGATCCGCGAGGGCCACCCGGTCGCCCCTGCCCAGCCGGGCCGTGACCGCACGGTTCAGCTCACCGGCGGGGGCCAGGGTCATCGGGATCGTCCAGGGGAGACCGGAGGCCAGGCGCTTTTCGTGCAACACGCTCCGGTAGTTATCCTCCCCCATGAACCCTTCCAGGGGGCTCAGGACACCGGTGGCGATCATCTCCAGGGTGACCACCTGGTCCTGGTCAATCACCAGCGCCGGCAGAGTCGCGGCCTCTTGGCGCGCCGACTCCAGCGCGGCCCCGCGGAGGCGCCGGTCGATCAACCGCCCCCCGTGGGGAGGGCAGCCCCCTGGCTCAACAACTCGATTCACCCGCTGAGTATGTGGCGCTCGAACCTCGGCTGTTTCCGCCGCTCGAACCTCAACCCGTTCCACCACTTGATCAACCGCCGACCCCAACCCGACCTCTTCTCTCACGGCCGCCGCCTCCGAATTATCAAACTTGGTTCAACACTTGCCGATCGTTGCCGATCATTTACCGCCGATTATTTACTGCCGATCATTTAGCGATAATTAACGATCTTTCTATACCGATAATAATTACCGACGATCATTACCGATCATTTCATTCAATGATCATTTCATCAACGATCATTATGGGGATCTCGGTGATCCGCTCGTCCCGGATCCGGAAAGCGCGCGCCTCCGGCTCCCGGCCCGACAGCGAAACAATCAGGTAGACGGCGTCGGGGTAGTAAGCCAGCCTGACGTCGGTCGGTGACGGGTAGGCCGGCGACGCCGGGTGCGAGTGATAGATCCCCACCAGGTCCTCCTTCCGCTTGCGCATCTCCTTGAAGGCCTGGAACTGTTCCGCGGGATCCATCATGTAGGTGCGCTCGCTGCGATCGGTGTTCGTCATCCGGATGGAACTGTTGACGGTGTGGATCCCCGCCGCCTCTCCGCCGCAACCTCCTACGGAGGCCTCACCGCCGGATTCCGCCCCCGCCTCCGGCCCCTGCCCTTGCCTTTTCCCTTGCCCCTGCCCCTCGCGGCCGGCCAGGAGCCCACATCCCTCACGGGGGGCCTCCTCGCGGCAGTGTGCGATTACAGCGTCGAGGGTCTCCCGGTTAATCCGCAGCCCCAGCGGGGGCTCCCCTGAGATCGCAGGCGAGGTCATACTCGACCAGCTCCGTGATGGTAGGAT
>JACPQU010000104.1 GCA_016190305.1 Bacillota bacterium | reverse complement strand
GTGGGTTCACCGTGAGATCGATGAAGCCCTTGAGGGATCTCCCTGAGACTGCTTCAAGATCGCGTCGAGATCAGGGTGGGCTTGTCCTGGCCTAGACCCGCCAGCCTGCCCCACCGCCACCAACAGATTCCAGCCGTCCAACCGCAGGTTAATCAGCCTCTTGTTGCGAATTTCATAACCTGGGCAATCCGGTCCAATGATGTAAGTTTTCAGTTGATGGAAGTTTTCAGCGCTTGGAAAGGGGTTAATCGTGATCATCTTCACCGCCGTGACCGGCCGGGGGAAGAGTCCCATGCTGTGGCGGAAGTTTTTACCGCCCTTCGAAACGCTCATCGTCCTCCTGCTGGCATCGGTGCTATTCTCGGCAAGCGCCGTCTCTCCCAGCGATCTTCTCTCCAGACCTGTCTCCGGCGTCCGCAACGGATCCACAAACGACGTTTCCCGCGCTTTTGCCGCCAATGAGAGCGGAGTGGTGGAGGGCGGGGTCACGGATCGCGGCGTCTCCGGGCAAGGTGAGAACGGCGACGACACGAGCGCCGGCTCCCCGGGTGAATACTACGACCTGATCATCAAGGGCGGTACGGTTATCGACGGCACCGGCAGGCCGGGAATGATTTCGGACGTCGGGATCCGTGACGGGAAGATCCGGGCGGTCGGGAATCTTGCACAGGCCAGAGCGGGCCGAATGCTTGACGTTGCGGGCCTCGCTGTGGCGCCGGGTTTTATTGACGCCCACGCCCATCTGAACCAGACCTACCGGGAAGTGCCGGGAGCCACCAGCGCCCTCGCCCAAGGGATCACCACCACCGTCAACGGGAATGACGGGACCTCCCCCCTGGATATCGCTGCTCATCTGGCGTCCCTGCCCCCGTTGGGCGTCAACTACATCATCCTGATCGGCCAGGGTAAGATTCGCCAGTCGGTGATGGGGTGGGAAAAAGGACCTGCGTCCCCCGCACAAATGGAAACGATGAAGGCCCACGTGAGACGGGCGATGGAGGCGGGGGCTTTCGGAATGACGACGGCCCTGGAGTACTATCCGGGCGGCTACGCGCAGGCGGAGGAACTGACGGCCCTGCTGGAGCCGGTGCGTGAAGCGGGCGGTTTTTACGCCACCCATATCCGGTACGAGCGAAACGATCCCTTGAACGGGCTGTCCGAGGCCCTGGCGATCACCGCCAAGGCCGGTGTTCCCCTCCTGGTCTCCCATCTGAAGATGGTCTATCCGGCCAACTGGCCGCTCCTTCCGGAGGCCCTCGGGATGCTGCGGAAGGCAAGGGACGCGGGCCGGTTGGTCGCGGCGAACGTTTATCCTTACTTGGCCCCCGATTACGGGATGATGGGAGTGTTCCTTTCCGAGGTCCTGGATGAACTCCCCCCCGGCAGGATCCTGATCAAGTCCGCATCCTCGGCGGCGGTGCAGCCGTACGTGGGGGAAACCCTGGAGGCTGCGGCCCTCAGGAGCGGGGAGGACCCTATGCTCATGGGCCGGCGACTCCTGGCGGCCGAAGGACAGGACCTTCCGGTAGTCACCCTCCTGGCCAGGGAGCAGGATCTGGAACGCATTCTCCGTGAGCCCTACATGATGATCGGCTCCGACGCCGCTCCTCGACCCATCTATGCCGGCAGCGAAAAGGCTTCGACCATCCATCCCAGGGCTTTCGGCACCTTCCCGCGGATCCTGGGAAGGTACGTCCGCGAACGGGGGACTCTTGATCTGGCGGCCGCCGTCAGGATGATGACGGCGGTGCCGGCCGCCTGGCTCGGCCTTCACGACCGGGGTCTGATCGCCGAGGATTTCTGGGCCGACCTCGTAGTCTTCGATCCCCAGGTCGTGACCGACCGGTCCACCTGGCTGAATCCCCAGCTTTATCCGCAGGGGATCGAGTTCGTGCTGGTCAACGGGAAGCCGGCCGTCGAGCGGGGCCGGTTCGCCGACCTGAAGGCGGGAATGATCCTTCGCCGGGCGCAGGGATCCCCGACGGGGCTGGAACCAGAGGCCTGGTGGCCGGAGAGGTTCAATCCGCCGGTCGAGCCGGGAAGCCCGGTGAATGGCGGGCCTGGAGGGGGAAGTGAGTCGGGAGACGGGGCCGGGAAGGGTGGTGCCGGGTCCGGGGCGGAAACCGGGGCCAATCGTACGCCTGCTGGTTCGGATGCCGACGGTGACTCCTCTGGGTCCCCTGCCTCTTCAGCTCTCTCCACGCGCCTTCCCTGGCTTCGCCTGACCACCGGCACCATCCTGATCTTGCTGGCCCTGGCGGCTTTTTCCGCTTCCAGGCTCTACACCCGGGGCTGGAAGAGCGTCCGGAAAGAGGATTAGGCCGGGCCGCGACCCAAAGCGGCAATAGCCGGCAAGAGAGTGAAGAATTGAGCCGGCCCGCGGGGCCTATACCGAGCAGGAGTTTGGCCTGGACTCCAGGAAAGGAGAGGTCTGGGGTCAGCGGGAATTTGGACAGGTGGAAGCGCCTGGAGGCAACGCGGTACCGACACCCGGACAACTCAATCCCCCGACCGATTTTCAAATGACCACCTTTCAAGCTACTTAGTCGAGAGAAGGTGCCTGGTTGCCTCCCGAGCTGATGGGGCTGTTCTCCGGTATTGTAATGGCCCTCGGGAACGTAGCGGGACGGGTGGGTCTCCGTGGCTCCAAGCCCATGGAGGGGGTCTTCTGGACCCTCCTGCCCGGGATCGCCATTATTGTTCTGGCGACCATAATCCTCTTCCTGGTCGGGGTTCCGATACCTCTGGACCCCAGGGGGTTGCCTTACCTGATCGTTGCGGGATTCACCTCCGACCTGGGGGCTCGTTTGGCCTTTTTCCACGCCATCGCCAGGATCGGGGTCTCCCGCACCGCACAGCTCCGGGCGGTGGACCCGGTGATCACCGCCGGGATCGCGGTCACCTGGCTCTCGGAAAAGCTCACCCTGGCCTCGTCCCTTGGAATCGTCATGGTCACGGCCGGAGTCGCCATTCTCGCCTTGGAGAAGTCAGTTCCCGGGGGAGAGGGGAACAATGCTCTAGAGAGCCGGAAAAGCCTGTTATCAAGGGAGAAGACCATCGGGATCCTCTTTGGGCTGCTGGCATCCTTCCTATACGTGATCAGCAACCTGACCGCCAAGGTCGGGATGGCCTACGTTTCCCCTTATGCCGGCACGGCCATCCGCCATATTTCCGGACTCATCTTCCTGATGCTGTATCTTCTCTTCACCAGGAAAACAGGTGAAATCCGGGGGGTCGCTTCTCAGTCCATCCGCTACTATACCCTCTCGGGCGCCCTGATGACGGCCAGCGTTCTCCTGTTCTTCATCGGTCTTGTCTCGGCCCCGGTTTCCACCACCAACGCCCTGAAGAATACGACCCCGCTCTGGGCGACCCTTTTCGGCTACATCTTCATCAGGCAGGAAGAGCGGGTGACGCCGCAAGTCCTCGCCAGCGCGGCGATCATCACTGCCGGCGTTTTCCTGGTGGTGTTCAAGGGATGAAGGGAATACGTGATCTGACCGCGTTTCGAGCCGATTTTCCCGCCCTGTCGCGGGGCGCTTATCTCCAGACCGGGGCGGTCGGCCTGGTCCCCGGGCCGGTCCTGCAACAACTCGACGAATGGACCCGCTGTTTCTACGCTGACGGGCCCACAACCCCCTCGGCGCGCCGTTTGGCCAAGGAACTGTTGAACGAGGCCCGGCACCGGGCAAGCACGCTGGTCGGCTGCGCCCCCGAGGAGATCGCCTGGGTGGAAAACGTGACCTCGGGGATCGACTCCATCGCCCTGGGCTTGGAGTGGAAACCCGGGGACGAGGTGATCGTGGCCTCTACAGAGCATTTCGCCGGGAGAGCCCCTTGGCGTCTGCTGGCCGAACGGAAAGGGGTCGCCGTCAAGGTGGTGGAGGCCGGGCCGGATACCGGGTGGAGGGTTCTGCCGGCGGCGGTCGAAGCCGCTCTCTCGCCCCGGACCCGCCTGATCTGTCTCAGCGACGTCTCTTTTTGCACCGGGATCCGCCTGGAGTGCAGGGAGATCGCTTCCCTCGCCGGGAAACAGGGGATCTTATTCATCCTGGACGGGGCGCAGGCGGCGGGAATCCTGCCGGTCGACGTGCATGAACTGGGCTGCGACGCCTACGCCTTCCCGGGTTACAAGTGGTGCCTCGCTCCGGAGGGGACAGCCGCCCTCTATCTCTCTCCCAAGGCGGCGCGGCTGCTCAAACCGCACCGGGCCGGGTACCACGGCACCTCGCGGATGGATATGGACGGTAACTTCAACTTTCTCGAAGACGCCCGGATGGTTCAGGGAACCACCTTCAACTGGCTTGCCTTCGCCGCGTGGGGAGCATCCCTGGCCTACCTCGAGGATGCGGGGTTCGAGAGGATCCGGGACCACGCCCTGGGATTGGCCGACCGCCTGGCGGAAGGGCTGGGGCGCCTACCCGGAGTCAACCCCGTCCGACCCGCGGAGCGCCGGGCCTGCTCCAGCCTGGTGCCCTGGGAGCCGGCGGATCTGGATCCCGCCGAAACGGCCCGCTACCTGCAGGAGCGTCACGCCGTCACCGTGCGATCCCTGCACCGTCCGAAGGCCCTGAGGGCTTCCCTGCACCTTTACAATGACTTAAGCGATGTGCAACGCCTGCTTGCCGGAATGGAACAGGCCTTGAAGGGCATCCCGGGATCAGATGGGTACGACGTTATCAGATAGGTACGACGATTAGTTTAACGGAGGATGATTATTATGCGTCGTGATGAGCTGGTCAGGATCATCGACCACACCCTGGTGCACCCGGCAGCGACCCAGCGGCAGGTGACCAGGGTCTGCGAGGAGGCCCTGGAGCATGGATTCGGATGTGTGATCGTCAATCCCGTCCACCTGTCCCTGGCCGCGGAAGTCCTGAAAGGGAGCCCCATTCGTCTCGGAACCACGGCGGGCTTCCCTTCGGGGGCGAACTTGAGCGAGATCAAGGCCCGGGAGGCCGCCGCGGCGGTCAAGGCGGGCGCCGTGGAGATCGACATGGTGGGTTCCATCGGAGCGTTGAAAGAGGGGAGCTATCTGGACTTCAGGAAAGACGTGGCCGAGGTGGTCAGGGCGGTGGGGCAGGGGGTGGTCGTAAAGGTGATCATCGAGTGCCCCTACCTCACCGACGAGGAAAAGGCGACGGCGGCGAAGCTGGTGGAAGCGGCCGGCGCCCATTTTGTCAAGACCGGAACCGGGTTCGCGGGGGGAGCCGTTCCCTCCGACGTGGAGATCCTTGCCAGGAACGTCGGCAAGGCTATGGGAGTGAAGGCGGCAGGCGGGATCCGCAGCTACCGGCAGGCCGTGGAGTTGATCGCGGCCGGCGCCACCCGACTTGGAAGCAGCACCTCCTTGCAGATCCTGGCGGAGGCTCCATCGGTTTAAACAGCAATGGTTTTAAAAGTCATACCGGTTTACGCTTGCTCAGTTTTTTCCCAGCGCGGCCTTATTCAGGGCTTCCAGAAGGGGCTCCAGTTCAACGCCGCCCTCACCGGCGGTCTTCTTGATTGAAAAACCCCCGCCGCAACATGCATCAACATTATAACGATTAAAGATCGGGATGGTCGACGGGTATTTGCGAATGACCTCGTTGATGACCATTTCCTCGGTGATCAGGCGGCTCAAGGCGATTCCTCTCCCCATCAACAGGTTGTTGACCCGCGGGCGGCAGGCTGATGATCCAGCCGGCAATCCGGACGGCACTCGTCAGAAAGGCCTTGGTGCGATGGCCGCCATGATGACCAAGTGCTCGTCGGCCTCCATTCCGTGGGGCTCGTTTGGTTCGCATACCGCCAGCTCGCCGGGGCCGACCTCGATCCGGCGATCCCCCACGGTGAAGCTCCCGCGGCCTTTTACCACCTGCATCATCACCCTGGAAGGGGCGACATGAGGCTCGATCACCTGCCCGGGCTTGAGAAAGAAGGCCACCAGCCTGAGCTCCGCAGAATCGTGGAGCAGCCTGGATACGGGGCGTTCGTCCGAGTAGTTCTCCTGGTCCCAGATATTGACGTGCAAGGTTTTCCCTCCCAGAAATAATGCAGATCTTGGTTCCTGATCTAGTCTACCCGCAGGGGAGGTGAAAGGATCGCGCGGGCGGTCACTTTCGGTTGTGAGCTTGATCAACGGCGGCCGCCGGAGACCGGCGGCCGCACGAAGCGCTTAGGATTAATGATTTCCCTCAGAAAATCCTACGGTACGGGAGGTGGAGAAGTAGACTTGGTATCTGAACCATCGTTGGTATCGTCGGTGTTAGAATTATAGTCCTGTTTTGGATCGTAATCCTGGTTCGGGTCGTAATCCTGTTTTGGATAGTAATCCTGGTTCGGGTCGTAATCCTGTTTTGGATAGTAATCCTGGTTCGGGTCATAACGGTTCGGGTCGTACTCCCCGGTGGGATAGCCCGTGTTCGGATCCATGTTGTGCTTGTCTTCTTGGGGCGGCGGCATATCGAACTTGCCCCAAGGCGGATTGGCTGGTATGGGAACGCCATACTTGTTGAAAAGGGACTCGAAGGTTCGTTTACAATCTGAAAATACCGATTTTGCCTTCTCGTATCCCTCTATCCCGCCGATCTCTCCCGCTTTGTTCATCCGGCTTTCGCAGGACTTACGGGCCGATTGGAGAGCGGAAATCAACTCTATGGGCATTCGTGTCTCAGGGTCGTCGAAACCGGGTTCATCGTCCATCCCCGGACCGATGATCCCTCCTTTAACCCCGGCTTGCTCAAAGATGCTTTTTACCTTCGCTCTGCACTTTGCATCCAGGTCGGACAGGGCGTCAGCCGCATCCGCACCGGAGCCGCCAACCACGATCTGTTTGGCCTCGGCCTCGCACTCCTTCCGAACAGCCTCCATATCTTTCACGAAAGGAGGTTCCTTGGGTAGGGCCCCGGTGGGGTCCCCAAAGCCATCCTGGTTGAAGTCCAGGTTCATGTCGGTACGATCCAACGCCTCATTAATGGCGTCGACGGGGAAACCGTAGTTGCGGAATACCTCCTTGGCCCGGTTAGAGCATTCCTTACTCAGAGCCTGCAGCTTCCCTTGATCCGCTTGATCTCCCGACTCCTCAATGGACTTATAACGCGACTCGCAGTCGGACTGAATGGCCCTCAACTCGGCCTCCATCTCGGGAGAGGGGCCTCCCCGGCCGATGGCGGCGGGATCGACACCGCGCTCCTTGAGGATCTTTTCCTTCTCTTCTTCAAAGCGCTTGATCTGGTTCTCGTATTGATCAGGTACGGTACGGTCGCCTTGGTCCGCACGCCGGATGTACTC
>JACPQU010000101.1 GCA_016190305.1 Bacillota bacterium | reverse complement strand
CCCGAAACGAGGGGCCGGTCCATAAGCAAGGCGGGCTGTAGCCCGCCTCACTTCCGCAATCCTAGTCTTTTCACCAGTTCGCGGTACCGGTCGAGGTCGCTGTCGCGCAGGTAGTTAAGCATCCCACGCCGCTGTCCGACCATCTTTAATAAACCTCTCCGGGAGTGGTGATCTTTGTGGTGGGACTTGAGGTGCTCGTTGAGTTGCTCGATCCGTTCGGTCAGGATGGCAATCTGGACCTCCGGCGAACCGGTGTCGCTATCATGCCGCCGGTACTCACCGATCAAACCTTGTTTCCGTTCCCTGTTCAATACCATGGGTCACCTCCCCGCCCCCTTATCCCCACAGCCAAGGGAGGCGGCGGTGAAGCGCTTCCCCTAGCCCGCGGTTCACGTCGGGCGCACTTGGGACTACGTCGAGATTCTACCATACGTGCAAGCGGAAGTAAACGAAACCGGCATTAGTCAACCGGTTTCGCGGCCGTGACTCAGTCTTGACGGGTGGTAAAACGGATCCTGGTTTATAGATGCATCTCCGTTTTCTATCCAGTTTTTTTAGTGAAGGTGTGGAGCCCGCATTCCGTTTTTTCCTTGCCTGCCCATCGGCCGCTGCGCGGGTCCTCCCCCGGCTGAACCGGCCTGGTGCAGGGAGCGCACCCGATGCTGAGGTACGATTGGTCGAAGAGGCGGTTGTAGGGAATCCCATGGAGCCTGATATAATCCCAGACCTCCCTCTCGTTCCAGGCCGCAAGCGGGTTGATCTTGGCGATCAGGCGATCGTCGCCGACCCTGTGCCCTTCCACCACCTTGATATTCTTCCGGGTGGGTGCCTGATCGCGCCGCAGGCCGGTGATCCAACCGTCGAGCCCCGCCAGCGCCCTCCTGAGGGGCTCCACCTTGCGGATGGCGCAGCACCGGTCGGAATCCCGCTCATAGAGCCTTTCACCGTGAACCGCGTCCTGGTCCGCAAGGGACATGGACGGGCGGAACTCTTCCAGGTTGATGCCGTAACGCCTGGTGAAAATGTCCCGAGTTTCCAGGGTATCCGAGAAGTGAAGACCGGTATTGATAAAGTAGATTCGAGCATCCGGCTGGATTTGCTTCAGCAGGTGGGCCAGGACGATATCCTCAGCCCCGAAGCTGCATGTGAGGGCCAGCCTCGGATGGAAGTTCTCCACGGCCCACTCGAGAATCACCCCGGGCGGGCTGCCCTCCAACCTCTCCGCAGCATCCTTCAACTGGACTTCCTCCATCCGTTTCCGCCTCCCCTTTCCTACTTTGGATTCCACCATCGGCTCCACCATCGGGTGCCGGGCCAAAATAACCGGTGAGCCGGCGGGTAAAAAATGAATGGTGGGTCATCACCCACTCTAAAACAACTGATACCCGTATATTCCTATATGTATATATGCCTATAATGCCCACTATGTTACCAGCCGGGAAGGTACCTGTCAATTAATTCCTTGGGCTATTCTTTGGGGAACCGAGGGAAGGCAACCCGGGAATTTTCGAGGAAGGCCGTTACATCGCAAGGTACGTTTCGGTCGATCGTCCAACCCGTTCCGTTCAGGAGCCCTCTTGAAGCACCGTGCGCGCGGAGCGGATATCCGCGGCGATCTGTTCCCGAAGCGCTTGTTCGCTTTCGAACCTCCGCTCGCGCCGCAAGCGTCCCAGCAGGAGGATTTCCAGATCGCACCCGTAGAGATCGCCGTGGTAGTCCAGGAGATGGGCCTCCACCAGGCGCCGGGATCCGCCGAAGGTAGGCCTGGTTCCGATGTTGACCACGCACGGGAAAACCCGCCGCCGGTGAATCGCACGGCCGGCATAGACCCCCTGGGCAGGCATGCACAGATGCGGAGCAGTCTCCAGGTTGGCGGTGGGGAAACCCAGCGTCCTCCCCCGCCCGTCTCCGTGAAGAACACGCCCCTGGAGTGAAGGCGGCCTGCCCAGGTAGAGGGCCGCCGTTTCCACCATCCCCTCGGAAAGGAGGCGGCGGATCAGGGTGCTGCTGACCACCTTGCCCTGCAGGATCACCGGAGGGATCACCCTGACCGCGAAACCCAGGGTCCCGGCAAGGGAACTCAACAAGCTGACGTTTCCGGCGGCGCCCTTCCCGAAAGTGAAATTGCTCCCCACCACGATTCCTTTCACGCCAAGGGTCTCCAGGAGGATCCGCTTCACGAACGATTCCGGGTCAAGGCCGGCTAGAATATGGTCGAAGGGGATGATGAAGAGGGTCTTCATGCCTTGCACGGCCAGGAGTTTCGCCCGCTCCTCGAGGGTGGTCAGAAGCCCCCGGAAACCGGCCGGCCTGAGCAAAAGGTCCGGATGGGGATCGAAAGTGACCGCGAAACCCTGGGTTCCGAGTTCCCGGGCCAATTCAAGGGTACCGGCGGCAATTGCCGCATGTCCGACGTGGACACCGTCGAAGATCCCAAGGGATACCACAGGCCCCCTGGGTAAGAGGTCCCCGTTTTCCAGCCCCTTGACGACGGGCAAGGACTCACGCTCCATCCAACGGTGGGAAGATCTTTCTAGGTGCTATGGCCGGGCCGTCCTCGGTCGCAACTTGTTCGGCCACCCCGACGAGGGATCCGCCCGGATCGTAGACAGCCAGCAGACCGCTATGCTCATGGACTTCGGCGCTGCCCCCCCCCTCCCCTGCGATCGGAGCGCTCCGTTCACCAGGCAGGTGATGCACCTCCGGGCCGCCGGTGGGGATCCTGTTTCCGGCCAGAAATCTCTCAAGGGTTTGCCCCGAAATTGAGAGGGCAGGCCAGCCGTTCAGGATGGAACCCGGCGGGTGGAGAAATCCGCCGGGCCGACCGGTCCGGCAGGCGCAATCGAGTTCTTCCAGGGTCAGGGCTTCGTGGTGTCGGAAAGGTCCCACCCGGGTCCGGATCAGAAACGAAAGGTGCCCGGGCCAACCCAGGCGTTCGGCCACCTCCTCCGCCAGCACCCTCACGTAGGTGCCCCGGCTGCACGAAACATCCACGGTGATCCTGGGGTTCTTCCCGCCCCGCTCCGACCCGGAGGCTAGGGTCACCAGGTCGAGGGAGTAGATCCGGATGGTTCTCTCCTCTCTCTCGACCTCCAGCCCCTCTGCGGCCAGTTGGTATAATCTCCTTCCGCCGCTGCGGACGGCGGATACCATCGGCGGGCGCTGCCGCCGGAGGCCCACCATGGAGGCCAGGATCGCCTCGATCCCCTCCGGGGACGGTTCCGGGCCGTTCCTTTCCTCCATGACAGCCCCCCAGGAGTCGCCGGTGGAGGTGGAACGTCCAAGGATAATCTCGGCGCGGTACTCTTTGACCCCTCCCAGGAGAAACTCAAGCAGGCGGGTGGCGCGGCCCACCGCCACCGGCAGAACACCTGCCGCCGGAGGGTCAAGGGTGCCTCCGTGGCCGACCCGTCTAAGACCCACGCAGCACCGGGTAAAATCGACTACATCGTGAGAAGTGATCCCAGGTGGTTTAAGAAGGGGAATAAATCCATCCAAACCTCGGTCAGAGCGGGAATTCAGCCCCGATCACCTACAACCGCTCCGGTGTCCCTGACGGCGTCCCGGATGGCCTCCACCGTTGTCTCCACCGCCTGGGGCAGCGGAAGATCAGCGACGAAACCCGCCGCCCGCTGGTG
>JACPQU010000103.1 GCA_016190305.1 Bacillota bacterium | reverse complement strand
GACCTCGTATCGGTAAAACGGATCGAAGCGCTCGCCGGGCGTTACGGGAGGCGATTCCTGGAGCGCGTATACAGCCCCGGGGAACTGGCCGAAGCCCCGGCCGGGCCGCGCCGCCGGGCGGAACACCTGGCGGCCCGGTTCGCGGCGAAGGAAGCCGCCTTCAAGGCCCTGGGCACCGGCCGGGGAGCTGGAATCAGGTGGACTGACGTATCGATCAGGAGGGATCCCGCGGGGGGGCCGAGCCTCATCCTTGAGGGTAGCTTCCGCACGCTGGCCCTGGCCCGGGGCGCCGCCGGGGGCCTGGTCTCCTTGAGTCATGAAGCGGGATGGGCCGTGGCTTGCGTGGTGCTGGTCGGGGGAGAGATGCGGGAATGAAACCGTGAGGGAGATCCTGGAAGAGATCGCGGAAGCCACCGATCTGAGGGAGGGGCCCGAAGGGGTGCGGTCGATCCTGGGAGCCATCGCTTCCGGATTCGCCACCACCGCGGCAATGGCCAGGGCTGCGTTGCTGCCGGTTCCGGTGGCGGCCGCGGTCCGGCGTGAGCTGGAGGCGCGGGGTTTGCTGGCGCGGGAAGGTGGGCGGGCCGTCTTCACCGAGGCGGGAGCGGCCCTGGCCGGGGAAATCCTGGGCCGGACGGAGTTGCACGGTGAGCCGGCCTGTCCGGTTTGCCCGGCCTGCGGCGGCACCGGGGTGGAGGCCGCCGGCCGGGAATGGGAGGATATCCTGGCCATCATCAAGGAATTCCATTCCCGAAAACCCCCGGTGGACGTTTCTCTTGATCAATCCTACGCCACACCGGAGACGTCCCTCCGCCGGGCCCTGTACATGCTGGAACGGGGAGGCTTGGCCGGAAGATCGCTGGCGGTGCTGGGCGACGATGATCTGCTCTCCATCGCCGCCTCCTTGGTGGGACGGAAGACGGCGAGACCTCCTCTACGGGTGACCGTTTTTGAGGTGGATCCCCGCCTGGTTGACCTCCTGTCCGGGATTTCCGGTGATGCCGGGCTGGAAATCGAAATTGTTCCCCATGACCTGAAAGAGCCCCTGCCCGATTGGGCAAAGGGAGCCTTCGACGTGGTGGAGACCGATCCACCCTACACGGTGGCCGGTCTGACCGCTTTTCTGGAGCGGGCGGTGGAGGCTCTTCGGCCCGGGATCCTCAGGCAGTTGTACCTCAGCTTCGGCCACCAGGACCCCGTCGCGATGCTGGAGGTGCACTCTGTACTGCAGGGAATGGGTTTAGTCCCCCGGGCGATCATCCCCGGCTTCAACCGTTACGAAGGGTCCGCGGTCCTCGGAGGGGTGGGCCAGATGATCTTCGCCGTGACCGCCGGTCGGCCGGTTTACGGCCGCGCAGCTTCCAGCCCGGAAGCTGCAGGTCCTGCAAAGCCCGCCCGGGAAGCTCCAGTTCCTGAAAGGGGTGGCCGGACGGCCCCCAGCCCCCGGCCCTTCCCGGTAGAAGGCCGCCCCTTCTACAGCGGCGATCGAAAAGCAGGCTCCCGTCCCTACCGGTGCCGGGCTTGCGGAAAGACCGTCGAGGTCGGCCGGGGCCGTAGGCACCCGACGATCGAGGCCCTCAAGGAGGCCGGGTGCCCCCTCTGCGGGGGAAAGGTGTTCCGCCTGTACTAGTTAAGATGTAAAAGGAGGTATGCAGGTGCCCATTGTTCAGATCGACCTTATCGAGGGAAGGACCGTCGAGCAGAAGAGAAAGATGGCGCAGAAGGTCACCGAGGCCATCGTGGAGGCCACCGGTTGCCCTCCCGGAGCGGTCCGGATCATCATCCGGGACATGCCCACCCAGCATTACGCCGAGGCCGGGGTTCTCCGTTATGACCAGACCCGCTAGGAAAGGGACGGGACACGACGGGGGCAGGGCCGAGGGATCGGGCCGGGAGTAGAGGTCGAGGGGTCAGAGATTACAGGCTGCCGGATCAGACCCCGGTGGTAAGCAGCTTCTCATATACCTCCAGGTATTGCGGGAGGACCTGGTCCGGGGAGAAGAGACCGACCGCCCTTTGCCTGGCCGCCATGGCGAACCGCCGGTGAAGCTCCGGATCCGTCAGCAGCTCGAGGGAAAGCCGGGCCATCTCTTCCACATCCCCCACCGGGGCCAGGTACCCGGTCTCCCCGTCGGCCACCACCTCGGGGAGCCCTCCCACCCTGGAGGCAATGACCGGGACCTGGCAGGCCATGGCCTCCAGGGCCGCCAGGCCGAAGCTTTCCAGCTCCGAGGGAACCAGGATCAGGTCCGCCGCCGACAAGAGGGGGACCACATTGTCCTGCTGCCCCAGGAAGAGGACTTGATCCTTCAGGCCGAGCCTGGAGGCGGTCTTGGCCGCCGCGGCCCGCTCGACCCCGTCGCCGATCATCAGCAGCTTGGCAGGGATCTCCCTGCTGATCTGGTGGAAGATCTTCACCGCGTCAACGGCTCGCTTCACCGGGCGGAAATTGGAGACGTAAACCAGGATCCTGGCCTCGGGTGGAGCGAGCCGGTCTCGAAGGCCCGGTTGCTCCCTCCGCTGAAATTCCTCGGGATCGATAAAGTTGGGTATGACGTGAATCTCCCGTTCCAGGCCGAAGGTCTCCAAGGTCTGCTCTCGTAAGCTCTGGGAAACAGCCGTCAGGGCCCCGCTCTTCTCCATGCTGAACCTGGTCAGGGTATAAAGGGAACTGCTGCTGCCCACCAGCATGATGTCGGTGCCGTGGAGGGTGGTGACCGTCGCCACCCTGGAGGCCCCGGCCGCTTCCTTGGCCAGGTGGGCGGAAACGGCATGGGGAATGGCATAGTGGGAGTGGATGATGTCCAGCCCGGCCTCCTTGATCAGGTCGGCCAGACGGCTGGCCAGGGCCAGGGAATACGGGGGATAGCGGAAGAGCGGGTATGGCGCCACCTCCACCTCGTGGTAAGCCATGTTCTCGATGAACCCTGCCAGCCGGAAAGGGAGCTCATAGCTCAGGAAGTGTACGCCGTGCCCCAGGGCCGCCAGCTGCTTGCCCAGCTCGCTGGCCACCACGCCGCTCCCGCCGTGGGTGGGATAACAGACCATAGCGATGTTCATTTCCCGGCTCCCTCCTTTCCCGTCGCCGACGGTGATCTTGCGCTCCCCTAAGGCCATTCCCGTCCCCATTCCAGTCCCCATTCCCGTCCCCATTCCCGTCCACCCACCACCGTCCTCGGCCCCGCCACCATTCCCGCCCCTGCCTCTTCCGGGCCGGTGCCCGTCAACGGCGGAGCGAGGGCCGGATCCCCGTCAGGTCCCCCACGGCCAGTTGTCCCTCGTAGATGAACCCCTCGCCGTAGGCGGCCCCGATCAAGGTGCCCAGGTAGCGGTCGCGGGTCTCCACGGCCTGGAGAAAGGCCGGGTTGTTGACATACGTGGAGAAGGCCTCCGCTCCGCCCGATTCCACCTGGGAGCGGTGAGCCTTGATGGCCTCCACCTTGGTCCGGTAGAAATCCCCGACATCCACCACGAAGCTGGGGATCCGCTGGTGATCCTGGATGAAGAAGATCCTTACCGGCGGGCGCCAGGGCTCCCCGTCGGCCTTGAACCTGCGCAGTCCGGCCGCGAACCAGGCCCGGGCGACAAGGTGGCTGGCCGCCACGTGATCCGGGTGCCGGGCCTCCCAGTAGGGAAGACAGAGCACCGAGGGCCGGTATTTCCTGATCAGCGCGGCCACCTTCTGGACCTTGTCCGGGGCCGCATCCAGTCCGAAATCAGGCAGGCCGAGGTTGATTCTCGCGGCCACCCCGAGGATCCGACCCGCCGTTTCGGCCTCCGCCAACCTCACCTCTGGGGTTCCGTTCGAGCCCATCTCCCCTGCGGTGAGGTCCACAAGCCCTACCTTCAGCCCCAGGGCGGCGTGCCGGGCGATGGTCCCGCCCATGGCCAGTTCCAGATCGTCAGGGTGAGCACCTACGGCCAGCAAGTCCAGGGTTTGAAATTCCGAATCCTGACATCCGGCATTCCGACCATCGGCAGCCAATAACTTCTTGATCTCGTTCACCTCCCGGGAATGATCGTCACGGTTCGAAGCCGGTGTCCGTACCCACGACCGCGCCCGAGGTCTTGCGCCAGACCCTCGAGCTTTGCGAGGATGCCGGGCCCGTAGATCTCCAGCGCGGCGGCGGCCGGCAGGACTTCCTCCTGAGGACGCCCGCCCGGGTAAAGGCTCCGGGTGATTTTCCGGCGACGGCGCCTGGAGGCTTGATCCCGCTCAGTCCACCCGGCCAGGGCCCGGCGGCGGAGGAACTCCACCTGGCGGATGGATTCCTCCCGGGCCTCTCCCGCCAGGGCCGACGCGGCCGGATCCAGGCGGCCCAAGGCCGTCCCCGCACGTCTAAAGGAAGCCCCAACCGTTTCCCCCAGGCGATCGAAGACGGAGTCCAGGACATCAAAGGCCGGCAATCCAGCCGGAGAACTCCTATCCCGGGGCGGGCGGGCCGGCTCATCCAAGGGTAATCCTTCCTGCTGGAGATACCGCTGGATCTTCGGTTCAAGGATGAAGACTCTGGGCCGGAGCAGGATGGCCGGTCGGGGTTGAATGGAGCGCCGGTGCGCGGAATAGGATCGTGAAACAGCCGCTCGACGGTTGTTTCTGATGATCGGACGGGGGATGAGCACCCCGGCGACCTGAAAAACCTTACGGAAGACCCTGAGGTAAGCGGCGATCCCCGTCCTACCGTCGATCCCCGCCTCACCGGCGACCTCGGGGGGAGCGAGCAGCACTCCAAGGGGACCGAGCAACCGGGCCAGGATCACTTCCGCGGAGTCCGGCCCCGCCTCCGCCGGGAAATCCAGCTTCAAGACGGTCGCCGGCGCGGCGGCCTCGCTCCTTCCAGCCAGGGGGCAGAAGATTTGGACCGCCGGGACACCCGGTTTTCCGGGAAGACGCCGGGCGAGAGCCTTGGATAACATGGCCGAAACCACGGCTGAAAGAGTTGCTCCAAAAGGATGGATTCGAAAGGGGATGAGGATGAGACGCCCATCCCGATCCGCCAGCGATTCCAGCAAGACAAGGGATTCCGGGCCGGATCCCAGTCGTTCCTGGTGGCGGCGGAAAGCCTGAAGCAACTCCTGACGCTTGGAATCAGGAAGGCCGATCAAGAGACACCTCCCGGTGAGGTCAGGAGAGGACGGCTGTGCCGGCCGGTCTTTCCTATTATTCTCAGATCAAGGAATCGATCCTGCTACTTTCAAGCCGCTCTATGTTGTGCGCTCGGGCCGAGAAGGTCCGGCAGCGGGCATGGATAGGGAGGCGGCAGCAGGAACCTACATAGGAGAGGTGAAAGTGTTCGATGGCAAGGGGGCATGGAACGGTATGGTGGCCGGGATCCCGAAAGAACTGGTAATCCCGCTTCTGGCGGCGCTTCCGTACCTGGAGCTCAGGGGAGCCATTCCGGTAGCCGCATCCATCGGGATGCCGCCTGCGGAGGCTTTCCTGCTCGCAGTGGCCGGGAACCTGTTTCCGGTATTGCCCATGCTGCTCCTGAGCCGATACCTGCTCTCCCGCCTCCGAAGAGGTGCCGGGGGAGCTTCCGGGTTGCTCGAACGGCTGGAAAAGAGGGCAGCCCGGGCCGCTTCCAGGATGCGGAATTTCGGAGCCTGGGGGCTGCTCTTGTTCGTAGCCGTTCCCCTCCCCGCCACCGGGGTCTACAGCGGAGCCCTGGTGGCGGCCTTCCTGGGGATGAGCCTGCGCCAGTCCCTCGGAGCCCTGACCGGAGGCGTGGTCCTGGCCGGTTTGATCGTGACCGCGGCCGCCTACGGCCTGCTCCACGGGCTGGACTTCTTGCTCCCCTGACTCTCCGCCATCGCAGCGTTTTCCTGGCATCGGGTTTCGGTATTTCTCCGGGCATATCTTTTTCCGGCCGAAGGATAATAAAGGCCGGGGGTGCCTTCTTGTCGCCGAATCTGGTTATTTTCGTCCGGACCATTCTGATGTACGTGATCGTCCTCGCGGTCGTGAGGATCATGGGCAAGCGGGAGATCGGCAAGCTGTCCCCCTTCGACCTGGTGGTGGCGATCATGATCGCCGAACTGGCGGCCCTCCCCATGGAGGACCCCAAGATCCCCCTCGTACACGGGCTGATCCCCATCGGAACCCTCTTGGTCGCCCAGATTGTTTTCTCCTACGCCTGTCTCTGGAGCCGCCTGGCACGGAACATCGTCTGCGGCAGATCGAGCATCCTGATCAGGGAGGGGAAGATCGACCACCGGGAGATGAGAAAGGTGCGGTACAACGTGGACGACCTGCTCACCCAACTGCGGGAAAAAAACTACCCGAACCTGGCCGACATTGAGTTCGCCATCCTGGAGAACTCCGGCAAGCTGTCGATCATCCCCAAGGGCGACCAGCGACCGCTCCGAGGCAGCGACATGGGTCTCAAGATTTCCAATGACGGGTTTCCCCTCCCCCTGGTCATCGACGGCCAAGTGCAGGACGATCACCTTCACAGCGCCCGCAAGGATGCGGCCTGGCTTCAACAGGAACTCAGCAAGAAGGGCGTATCCTCCCTCAAGGAAGTCCTCCTGGCTTTCATTGATAACTCCGGCCAGTTGCACGTCCATCTGCAACAAGCTTGACTAAATCGGGCTCCCTGTAAAAGAAACGGACTCCCTGTGAAGACACGCCGCCGTCCGGCCTGCCGGGCGTGCCACTGTTTGCCACCAGACAAAGACAGGGAATTAAAAAACTGAACCCGAAAAGACCTGTGAGCGTCTAGATTCAAGCGACCAGATTCAGAGTTCACACCAATCCGCTAACTTTACGCCGCCGGCCGTCCGATCACCACGAGGGGTATACCGCCCGCAGGGATATACCGTCAACCCGGGCCGCCGGGGGTTCAGAGGGGGTGTGCCGTGTTCACGCTCCGGAAGCTTTTTTTAGATCCTCTAAGGACGGCCCTCATCCTGATTGACCTGCACAATGACCTCCTTTCCGAGGGAGGGTTTTACTACCGGGAGGGCTGGCCGATTTCCGGCTTGCGATCCATCCTTCCCGGCCTGGCCGGGCTCCGCCGCAGCCTGCCGGAACAGTTGCGCGTGGTTTATACCGCCCGGAGCTATGATCCGAACGGCGGAGACGCTTCCTCCTACCGGAGGGTGATCATCCCCCCACACCTGCAGACCTTGGAAGGGATCACCGCCGACGGCCTGTCGCTCCTCGCCGGGTCCTGGGGGGCCGAGATCGTGGACGAGCTTCGCCCTTTGCCCGGGGACCCGCTGGTTGCCTGCAAAGGGCTGGATGCTTTCTTCGGCAGCGATCTGGAGCAAATCCTCAACGGCTGGGATGTCAATACCGTGGTCCTGGGCGGCGTCATCACCGAGCTGGCCGTGGAATCGACCGCCCGTTCCGCTTTCGAGAGGGGTTTCGAGGTGCTCATCCTCAGCGACGGAACGGCGAGCTGGGAACCGGAGCGTCACTTCAACTCCCTGCGGAACCTGGAATTCGGATTCGGCATGGTGGTGGAGTCGAGCCAGTTGCTGCGGATGCTCCCTTCCGGAAGGAAGGACCCGGACCGAAGGGGATAGTCCGGGCGCCCACCCTGTGGTTGCCCCTGCCGGATCCACTCCGTATAATTAAAGAGAAAATTTTGGCAAGGGAGGCGACCTGGTTGCCGGCTTCAGCCGCCCGCCACCTGTTCACATCCGAGTCCGTCACTGAAGGTCATCCCGACAAGGTGGCCGACCAGATCTCCGATGCGATCCTCGACGCCATCTACCGGGAGGATCCGAATTCCCGCGTGGCCTGTGAAACCCTGGTGACCACCGGCCTGGTCCTGGTCGCCGGAGAGATCACCACCGAATGCTACGTGGACATCCCTAAGGTCGTCAGGGAGACGATTTCCGGGGTCGGCTACACCCGGGCGAAGTTCGGGTTCGATTCCGAAACGTGCGCGGTGATCACCAGCATCGACGAGCAGTCTCCGGATATCGCCCAGGGGGTTCAAGAGGCCTTGGAAACCCGGGCCATGCCCGCTTCCTCCGCCCGCACCGAGGATCGCCTCGGCGCAGGAGACCAGGGGATGATGTTCGGATATGCCTGCCGGGAGACCCCCGAGTTGATGCCCCTGCCCATTTCGATGGCCCACTCCCTCGCCCGGCGCCTGGCCGAGGTGCGCAAGTCCGGGATCCTGCCTTATCTCCGCCCCGACGGAAAGACCCAGGTGACGGTGGAATACGAAGGTGACCGGCCCCTGCGGATCGACGCCCTCGTGGTCTCGGCCCAGCACCACCCCAGCGTCTCCTTGAAGGATCTCAAAGAGGCCATCGAGGTCGAGGTGATCGACCAGGTGGTTCCCTCCGGGCTCCGGGACGCCAGGACCAAGGTTTACGTGAATCCTACCGGGCGATTTGTGATCGGGGGGCCCCACGCGGACACCGGTCTCACCGGCCGGAAGATCATGGTGGATACCTACGGCGGCATGGCCCGCCACGGCGGCGGCTGTTTCTCGGGGAAGGATCCCACGAAGGTGGATCGATCCGGCGCCTACGCCGCCCGGTACATCGCCAAGAACGTGGTGGCCGCGGGCCTTGCCGCCCGCTGCGAGGTCCAGATCGCCTACGTCATCGGGGTCTCGCAACCGGTTTCACTGCTCATCGATACCTTCGGTACGGGCGAAGTGCCCGAGGAGCGAATCGCCGGGGCCGTCCGGGAGGTCTTCGACCTGCGGCCGGCGGCGATCATCCGGGATCTGGAACTGAGGCAACCTTTCTACCTCCCCCTGGCGACCTACGGGCATTTCGGCAGGAGCGACCTCGACCTTCCCTGGGAGCGGACCGACCGGATCACCCAGTTGAGGGAGCAGGTGGGTGAACGGGCCGCCTCCGGCGTCTGACCGCTCCGGGTGGAATTCGTCCGTGCCCGACCGTTCAGCCGTGCCCGACCGTTCAGCCGTGCCCGGATCGTTCGCCGAACCCCGTTCTTTCGCTGAATCCGGCTCCACCCCCGGGTGATCCGCCCGACTCTCACCCGCTTCCGTCCCAGGGAATATCCTGGTGATGGAGGTGGGTTTTGCTTGAACTCGCTCTGGGAATACGTCTTTTGGTTGCTGGCGGTGTACGGTTTGATCGTCCTGATCCTGGAGGTCCGGGGAGGGCTTCTCAACCGGGCCCGCCGCCTTCAGATCAGCATTGTTCTCCTGGCGGAAGGCGTCGACGAGACCCTGGGAGGCGCCGTCCAGGAATTGCTGACCCTTTTCCAGCTTGATAAGCGTCATTTCATCCCGCGTGAAGTGGTGGTAGCCGTTCGGGATCGGGCCGGGAAAACCGTGGGAAAGGGATATGAAGGCGGGAACAACGGCGGAGAATTGGGGCAGGACGGGGACGGGGATGGGGACGAGGATTTAACGGCTAGAGGGTGCGGGGTCCTGAACGCGCTGAGTGAGCGTCACCCGCTGCTCAGGGTGGTGACGGTTGACGAACCACAGGGGGAGCCGCTGGGGGAACCGCGGGGGCCCAGGACTTCGGAGCAGACCCTGGAACGGGCCTTTCACCTGTGCCGGGGTGAAGCGATCCTGGTTTTCGACACCGGGAGAACCGTCGCGCCGGAAAAGGTGCCCGGCATCGCCTCCCGGCTCCTTCACAGGGGCTGGCTGGAGGCCTGAGGACGGCTGTGAGCGCCGGGATACCGGCACCTCCGGGTTGGCAGGGAAACCGACCGTTATTGATGAATTCTTTAATCTGTGCCTTCGCCCGGGCTTGTAAGCTGGCAACCGGGCTTTTTACTTTACACGGTGGTTCCGCCGGGACTGTTCCAGCCGGTTTGGGATGGCCGGGTTGGAACCTCCACCTCAAGCAGGGAGCGAAAAACGTGACCGATCTGGAAATCGCCAGGACGATCCGTTTACGACCAATCCGGGAATTGGCAGGTACCTTGGGGCTGGCAGACGGGGATCTCCTTTCCTACGGGCCCTACAAGGCCAAGATCAACCTGGGCGTTTGGGATCGGCTCCGACTCCAGCCTGAAGGAAAGCTGATCCTGGTGACCGGGATGACTCCCACGCCCGCCGGGGAAGGAAAGACTACTGTTTCCATCGGGCTGGCTCAGGCCCTCTGCCGTCTGGGTCACAAGGCCGTCGCGGCGCTCCGGGAACCGTCCCTCGGCCCCTGCATGGGGCTCAAGGGGGGGGCCACCGGGGGTGGATATGCACAGGTCCTTCCGATGGAGGACATCAACCTCCACTTCACCGGGGACCTCCACGCCGTGAGCAGCGCCCATAACCTCCTGGCCGCCATGGTGGATAACCACCTTCACCACGGAAACGCCCTGGGGCTTGATCCCCGGCGGGTTTCGTGGCGCAGGGCAGTGGATATGAATGATCGAGCCCTTCGGCAGATTGTGGCCGGCTTGGGGGGGCGCGGAGGCGGGGTACCGCGCGAGGCCGGCTTCGACATCACGGCGGCCTCCGAGGTGATGGCCATCCTGTGCCTGGCCTCCGGGTACCGTGACCTTGTCGATCGCCTGGGAAGGATCCAGGTGGGCCTGACTTTCGACGGGAGACCGGTTACGGCCCGCGACTTGCGGGCGGCCGGGGCCATGGGCGCCCTGCTCAGGGACGCCCTGTCGCCCAACCTGGTGCAGACCGCCGAGAACACCCCAGCCCTGGTGCACGGGGGCCCCTTCGCAAACATCGCCCACGGGTGTTCGAGCTTGATGGCGACCCGGATGGGGCTGCGGCTCGCGGATTATGTCGTTACCGAGGCGGGCTTCGGGGCGGACCTGGGCGCGGAGAAGTTCTTCAACATCAAGTGCCGCATCGGCAACCTGCAGCCGCGGGCGGCCGTCCTGGTGGCGACCGTGAAGGCCGTCAAGTACCAGGGGACCAGCGGGAAAGCTGCGGGTGAGCATGGGGAAAAGGGCCAGGCCGCCCTGCGGGATGGTTTCCGGAACCTGGCCAGGCATATCCGTAACGTCCGGCGCTTCGGCGTGCCGGTGGTCGTCGCCGTGAACCGGTTCCCGAGCGACGAACAGGAGGATCTGGCGCAGTTGGAAGCTCTCTGCCGGGAACTGGGAGTCGAAGCGGTCCCGGTTGAGGTTTGGGAATCGGGCGGGGAGGGCGGCATAGCGCTGGCCAGAGCG
>JACPQU010000098.1 GCA_016190305.1 Bacillota bacterium | reverse complement strand
CGGCCAGGACTCCCAGGGCCACCACGTTGGCCGTGATCTCCCGGCCCACCTTTTCCCGGGCGGTCTGCAGAATGGGAACCCTCAGCACCCGCACTCCCTCTTGCAGCCCGCTGGGCTCTCCGATGGACTCATCCGCAATCAGGAGCCCCTCGGTCTTTACCGTCTTGCCGTAGTGGGCCAGGGCCTCCTCGGTCAGGGCCAGCAGCACGTCCGGAGAAGATACCTTGGGGTAATCGATCTCGCCGTCGCTCAAGATGACCTCACACTTGCTGTATCCGCCCCGGGACTCAGGGCCGTAAGATTGTGATTGAACGGCGTTCTTCCCGTCCAGGATCGCCGCCTCCGCCAGGATGACGCCGGCAGTGATGACGCCCTGGCCTCCTGAACCGCTCAGGCGGATCTCCAGCCTCCCGTTGCCAGCCTTGAATTGTGCCATCCTAGGTCCTCCCCTGAGCGCGATCGATGACCCGCTGGTACTCCTCGGTGTACTCCGACGCCTGGGAGACGTGGATGTCGCCGATGATGATCTTGCCCGCCAGCTCTTCCGCCGGCATCTTGGCGGCACGCTTGACGTTGACCGCGGTGTCCCGCTGGGCCTTCATCATCTCCACCCCCGTCTTCATCCGGTTACGGCGCCCGTAATAGGTCGGGCACTGGGAGATGGCGTCGATGAAAGCGAAGCCCTTGTGCTTAAGGGCCCTGGTCACCTGGTTGGTGACCAACCCGGCATGGTAGGCCGTTCCCCTGGCCACGTAGGTGGCGCCGGCGCCGATGGCAAGCTGGCAAAGATCGAACGGCCTTTCGATATGACCGTAAGGGGCGGTCGTGGCCATGGCATCCCGGGGGGTGAGCGGCGAATACTGCCCGCTCGTCATCCCGTAGATGGAGTTGTTGAAGCAGACCACGGTGATGTCCAGATTACGCCTTGCGGCGTGGATGAAATGGTTTCCGCCGATGGCGGAGAGGTCTCCGTCTCCGCTGATGACCATGACGGTCAGATCGGGACGGGCGACCTTGATCCCCGTGGCGAAGGGCAAGGCCCGGCCATGGGTGGTATGAAGACCGTCCAGGGCCACGTATCCAGGGGCCCGGGAAGAACAACCGATGCCGGAGACGATCACCAGCTTGGAGGGGTCAATCTCCGACTTCTCCACGCCCCTGAGGATGGCCCCCAGGATGGTTCCGTGCCCGCATCCCGCGCACCAGATCTGCGGCATGCGTTCGACCCGGAGGTGCCTGTGCCAGGTTACGGCCGCCACTCAGACCACCTCCTCGATCTTTTTCAGGATTTCTTCAGGGGTAATCAGCTCCCCGTCCACGCGGAAGACACCTTCGATGGCGGTGCGGCCTTCAGCGGCACGGGTCACTTCTCCGGCCATCTGGCCCAGGTTCATTTCAGCCACGATCAACCGCCGCACACGCGAAGCCAGGGTTTTCACGGCCTCATCCGGGAAAGGCCAGATGGTGATCGGACGCAGGAGGCCCACCTTGATCCCCCGCGAACGGGCCAGGCGTACCGCCCTGGCCGCCGAACGGGCGGTGGAACCATAGGCGAAAACGCCGATCTCGGCATCCTCGGTGAGCAACTGTTCCACCCTGACGATGTCCCCGCGTCCCACCTCGATCTTCTGGTGGATCCGGCGGATCAGGGCGTCGATATCCTGCGGTTTGGTCGTGGGGTAACCACGCCGGTTGTGGGCCAGGCCGGTGACGTGGAAGCAGTAACCTTCACCGAAAGCGGCCATCGGCGGTACCAGCCCGCGGGTGTCGTCGTAAGGCAGGTACTCCCCGCGGGGGACCGTGGGTCCCGGCCGGTTCACGATCAGGATTTCCTCCTGCGCCGGAAGCTCAACTTTCTCACGCATATGGCCGACGACCTCGTCCATGAGGAGGATCACCGGGGTGCGAAACCGCTCGGAGAGGTTGAAAGCATCCACGGTGAGCTCAAAAGTCTCTCGTACCGTGGACGGGTAGAGAGCGATGACGGGGTGATCGCCATGAGTCCCCCAGCGGACTTGCATCATGTCGCCCTGGGCGGGGGCGGTGGGCTGACCGGTGCTCGGCCCGACCCGCTGCACGTTGACCACCACGCAGGGGATCTCGGTGTAGGAAGCGTACCCCAGGTTCTCCTGCTTGAGGGAGAAACCCGGACCGCTGGTCGCGGTGAGGGACTTGACCCCGGTAAGAGAGGCGCCGATGATCGCCGCCATGCTGGCGATCTCGTCCTCCATCTGGATGAACTTGCCGCCCAGACGGGGTAGTTTTTCAGCCATCAACTCCGCGATCTCGCTGGAAGGGGTGATCGGGTATCCGGCAAAGAAACGGCAACCAGCTGCGATGGCTCCCTCCACGCAGGCTTCATTCCCTTGCAGCAGCCTGGCTTTCGTCTTCACCGGGATCAGCGTCATCCCCGTCACCTCCCGGGACATCGATTACGACGGCGAAATCTGGACAGTAGACCTCGCAAAGCCCGCAGGAGTTGCATCCGTCGGGATCGACCAGCCTCGCCTTCCCCTTTTCATCCTCTTTCAAGACCTCCTGAGGACAAAAAGCGATGCAGATTCCGCAAGCCTTGCACCAATCAACGTTGAATACCGGGATCCCTTTTCGTGAGTTCTGGGGCAGGGCTTCCGCCGTGTGGCTCACCCACGCTCACTCCTCTAGTCTTTTTAAAAAACTTCGATGACCCCCCGAACAACTCCAACCCGATCCGGACTCTTCCCAGATCCCCTCACCTTGCTGAAGACTTCTTCGATCCCCTGAGAGCCACCACCTTATGCTATGGGTTGTTGGAGCTCTGCCAGGGCGCTGCGAAGGAGATTGATCGAAGCAGCGTCCGGTCGGTAGACGAACTCAACCTTTTCCTTCTCCGGCAATAGTTCCAGGGCATCTTTCAGCCGGCAGGGCGAGTGAATCAGCACGTCAACTCCCCTGAGCTTCGTTCT
This sequence comes from Bacillota bacterium, assembly GCA_016190305.1. Classification (GTDB taxonomy): domain Bacteria; phylum Bacillota; class JACPQU01; order JACPQU01; family JACPQU01; genus JACPQU01. The sequence goes on along the minus strand of JACPQU010000098.1, from coordinate 12,931 downwards.
GATGACCTCGGGATCCCGGCTGTTGGTCGCGTTCAGGGAACGAAAATCGATCCCGGCGGCCCTCAAGGATTGCTCGACCTCCAGGGCGAACTGTTCCGACTTGCACAGGAGCCCATAGTTGGAGTGGGCCGGGTACCTGGCCAGCCTGACGATGGTTTCCAGCATCGGTTCAAGGGCAATGGCGACGAGGCGTTTGTGGCGTCCCGCGATGAGTCTTTTAACCTCTTGCAGGTGAAAGAAGGTGGTGATCACAATGGGAGCGGAGCGGATCAAGGCGTGACAGCGGAGGGGCTTCTCTTCGAACTCCCCGAGCACCAGCGGGGTGATGGAGAGACCGGAGCCGGCGGCCAGTTCATTGGTGAAGTAGTCGACCTGTTCCCGGTTGCACTCGATAAAGACCCCGGAAACCCCTTCAAACTGGCCTGCGACCTCCTTGAGGTTCCGGTCAAGGGCCTCGAGGAACTCCTCCAGGGTGATCCCGGCGTGGACGGTCTCACGCAGGACGAGGTCAATCATGGCTCCGAGGCGATGATGCTTCTCGAAGGGTTCACCGGCGGTCCAACCCTTGACGTAAGTGCCGCGGCCTTGCTGGCAAGCAAGCAGGCCTTGGGCCTCGAGGGCGGAATACGCCATGCTCACAGTGTTCCGGCTTACCCGCATCTTCTTGGCGAGGTAACGCTCGGTGGGGATCTTCGATCCGGGGGGCCAAGCCCCTGAGCTGATCATCTCTCGAAGGTGAGCGGCGATCTGCAAGTACAGCGGCGCTTGCCCTCTTCGATCGATATCGAACTCCACGGCCAATCCACTCCAGTCCAATATCCCTCTGACGATCATATTGGACCCGATTAAACAACATTGGCCCACGATTTGGACGAGAATTGGAACCAGGGCCGAAAGCCTGAAATCTTAAAGCACCTAATATTATACGGCCATATTCTCCCAAGATCCAGTGGAAAGACTCTTCCATTTGCATCAATAGATCTACAAGAGATCAGTAAAATGGCCGGGATTGGATCATTCCAATATGTTCGGGCAACGCGTTCAGCCCTTCCGAACTGCAAACCCGCAACTAGGGAACGGCGATCCCGATCAGGGCATCCGGTCGGTATCCGGTCAGGGTATCCAAACGGTCCGGGAATCGGAGCCACGGTGAGGCTTTAGAAAGGCACGGGCGCGCGAACGGGAAGGTACGACGCACGCTAGGCCCGAACGGGTCGAGCCTGATACAGGCGATCGATAATCGTGAGGGAGACGGTGCAAATCCCGAGCCCCTGGGAGTGAAAGTCGGACCCGCCAGTGGAGATCAGGTCGTGCCGGCGGCATAGCTCTTCCAGGGCGCCGGCCGTTCCGCGGTCATGATCGGGATGGTACACCTCGAGGCCGGCCAGATCGAGCTCCAGGAGTTGAACCATCATTTCGGCGCGGATCCGCCCTGGGTGGGCCAGAACAGACACACCGCCCGCCTCCCGGATCAGCGCGACGGCCTCCGTGGGGGAAAGTCTCCTGCGTTCGATGTAGGCCGGGCGGCCGCGGCCAAGGAACCGTTCGAAAGCCTCCTCGATAGAGGCTACAAACCCGGCCTCCTGAAGCGCCCTGGCGACATGCAGACGCCCGGGGGAATCTCCACGGGAAAGCTCGGAAACCCGCTTGAAATCGATCCAGTACCCCATCCTGCAAAGCTGATCGGTGATCCGCCGGACCCTCTCCTGCCGCGAATGTTGCAACGCGGCCAGCCGCTCCAGCAGCAGATGGCTCCCGGGTTCGATGAAGTAGCCCAGGATATGGATGTCATCACCGTCCAGGCTGCTGCTCAGTTCGATGGCCGGGACCACCACAAGCCTGCCGATCGCTGCCGACTCGGCCTCCCGGATCCCGCCTACGGTGTCATGGTCGGTGATTGCCAGGGCACCCATCTTCATGGCAATGGCAAGACGGACCACCGCGGATGGTGTCATGACCCCGTCCGAAGCGCTGGTATGAACATGGAGGTCGGCGCGGGGGGAATCGGCTCTAGACGGGAACGGAATTGGGATCGGCGGAGCCGCATTTCTTCTCCGTGCCGGCATTGAATCTCCTTACCTTTTTAACGTCCTTCGATCTCGGGGCTCGACGATGATCTTCATAGCTGTGCGCTCCTGGTTGTCGATCATTACGTCGATGAAGGCGGGGATGAAGATCAGATCGATGCCGCCCGGTGCTACAAAACCACGGGCGATGGCGATGGCCTTGACGGTCTGGTTTACGGCACCGGCCCCGATGGCTTGGGCCTCGACAGTTCCTTCTTCCCTGACGACACCGGCCAGTGCGCCCGCCAGGGAGTTAGGTTTGGATTTCGCCGAAACCTTCAACACCTGCGTCATCTTGATACCTCCTTTAAATCCTGTATATCTCCCTCCTTACCCTGTTTCTTCGCGCCAAACCGCTTCCATTTTGACAGCGGAACCTTTGTGATCGATATCGACCCAAACGGCGTTAAGTATGGCAGGCCCTTTGGCCGGTTCGAACCGCACCGGCATCTGTTTGCGAAAACGTTCGATCACCAAGTCGGACCGCACCCCGATCACCGAATCCCGCGGCCCGGTCATTCCTGTATCAGTGATGTATGCAGTCCCCCCGGGCAGGATCCGGCTGTCGGCCGTCTGGACGTGAGTGTGGGTGCCGAAGATGGCCGTACAGCGTCCGTCCAGGTACCAGGCCAGGGCTTGCTTTTCGGAGGTGGCCTCGGCATGAAAGTCCACCAGGATCACCGGGGTCAATTCCCGGAGTTTTAACAGGGATTGATCCGCGACCTGAAACGGGCAGTCCAAGTCGGCCATGAAAACCCTTCCCGCCAGGTTGAGAACTCCGACCGCCACCCCGTCGGCGGCCTTGACGGTGGTCCATCCCTTTCCGGGGGTGCCTTGAGGGTAGTTGGCGGGTCGGATGATCCTGGGATCGGTATCGATGAACTCCAGGATCTCAGCCTTGTCCCAGACGTGGTTGCCGGTGGTGAGAACATCCAAGCCCAAGCTGAAAAGTTCACCGGCGACTTCCCTGGTCAACCCGTTGCCACCCGCTGCGTTTTCGGCGTTGCCGATGATCAGGTCGGGGACCAGCTCCGCCTTTAGCTTGGGCAGGAGGGCCTCCAGGCACCTTCTCCCCGGACGGCCGCAAATATCTCCAATGAAGAGGATCCGGAGCAATCCCCGTCCTCCTTGCCGGAAAACTACCGTCTCCAGGATTCCCGGTGGCGGACTCCTTCAATCACTTGTTGAAGACGTGTACTTTACCTTCCTCTCGGAAGGCGATGATGTTCTTGTTCCTGAGACTGGACGGTTTGACGTTGGCCAGAATGTGATCGATCAGTTCCTCCTGGACAAGTAAATCCTCTTCCATCACGCCGTCGTTACGATCCGCGACGAGTTGATCACCCAGTTTATCCTGCAGGGTCCCGATGAAGAGGGAAATCTCGCCTTGGGACAACCCGGCGACCCCGAACCAAGCCTCCAGCATGGTCAACCCTTCCAGGCGGGAAGCCGCAAGGCTCGGAGGGTTGAAACTCCCACCTTCAAGTTCATGGAACAGGGCGAGGCGGTTCAGCAGATCCTCCTCAAGAGCGGTGACTTGGCCCGGACTGATCGAACCGGACACAAGAAATGAAAACTTGAGGCGGCGGGCTACAGGATCGAGGTTGACACTGGCGATCTGGGGGTACCTGACCAGGATGGAGACCAGGAGATTAACGCTGTCTGACACCTCTTCCTGCTTGGACAGAGGCTTCCTAGGCATCCCCTATCACCCCTCCTCCACAAGTCCCGGCTTGTGAGCGCCGGCTCAAACCCGCACCGGCTGCGCGTTCCGCCGCGGTTCCCTGATCATTCGTCGATCTGCAGAAGGATTCCTCTGCAGAAGGATTCCTACCCTTGAAGGGGCGGGCGCCCGCGTGAGAGCGGGCGCCCGCTACGTCCGTTGGAGAGCGGTTTTCAAGCCGCTTCCTTGAAATTAGTAGTCGTAACCGCCCCCGCCGCCCGGAGGCATCGAGGGTGCCGATTCCTTCTTGGGTATATCCGTGATCAGCGCTTCGGTGGTCAGCAGCATAGAAGCGATGCTTGCCGCGTTCTCGAGGGCCGACCGGGTGACCTTTGCCGGATCGATGATCCCCGCTTTCATCATATCCACGTATTCTTCGTTTACCGCGTTGAAGCCGATCCCGTTCGTCTCGCTCATCACCCTGTTTACAACAACCGAGCCTTCCAGGCCGGCGTTGTGGGCGATGGTGCGGAGGGGTTCCTGCAGGGCGCGGCGAACGATATTGACGCCCACCTGCTCGTCACCCAGAAGCTTGAGATTCCCCAGCTTGGGAATCAGGTTGACGAGGGCCACCCCGCCGCCCGGAACCAAGCCTTCCTCGACCGCGGCCCGCGTCGCCGCCAGGGCATCCTCGAAGCGGTGCTTCTTTTCCTTCATCTCGGTCTCGGTGGCGGCTCCGACCTGGATCACGGCCACCCCGCCGGCCAGCTTGGCCAGACGCTCCTGGAGTTTCTCGCGGTCGTAGTCGGAGTCGGTATCCTCGATCTGCCGCCTGATCTGCTTGATCCGGCCCTCGATGTCCGTTCTCGAGCCACGACCCTCGACGATGGTGGTCTTTTCCTTGGTGATCTTGATCTTCTTGGCCTGGCCCAGCCCGGAGATCTCGACGTTCTCGAGCTTGACCCCGAGATCTTCAGAAAGGAAACGTCCGCCGGTGAGCACGGCGATGTCTTCCATCATGGCCTTGCGGCGATCCCCGAAGCCGGGCGCCTTGACCGCCACGCAGTTGAGGATCCCCTTCAGCCTGTTGACGACGAGGGTTGCCAGGGCTTCGCCCTCCACGTTCTCCGCGATGATGGCCAACGGGCGACCGGACCTGGCAATCTTCTCGAGGATCGGAAGAAGTTCGGTAATGGCAGAGATCTTCTTCTCGTGGATTAAAATGAAGGGGTCTTCCAGGACCGCCTCCATGGTCTCGGGGTTGGTGACGAAGTAAGGGGAGATATACCCCTTGTCGAACTCCATCCCCTCGACGACCTCAACGTCCGTTCCGGTTCCCTTCGACTCCTCGATGGTGATTACACCATCCTTGCCGACCTTCTCCATGGCGTCGGCAATGAGTTCACCGATCTCGGCGTCGTTTCCGGCGATCGCGGCGACATGGGCGATGTCGTTCTTCCCGTTGACGGGAATGGACATCTTTTTGATCTCCTGCACGCAAACCGCAACCGCCTGTTCGATCCCCTTCTTCACAAACATCGGGTTGGCACCTGCCGCCACGTTCCGCATACCCTCCAGAACGATGGACTGGGCCAGCACGGTGGCGGTGGTGGTGCCGTCGCCGGCGACATCGTTGGTCTTGGCCGCCACCTCGCGGCAGAGTTGCGCACCCATGTTCTCGTAAGGATCATCAAGCTCAATATCCTTTGCCACGGTGACGCCGTCCTTGGTGATGGTCGGAGAGCCGAACTTCTTCTCCAGGACGACGTTACGACCTTTGGGGCCCAGGGTGACCTTGACGGCCTGGGCCACCATGTTGACGCCCCGTTCCAGGGCCTTGCGGGCGTCATGGTTGAAAAGAAGTTGCTTGGCCGCCATATCGGATAATTACCTCCCATCCTTCTTGGAACTGGGGTTTCGACCGAAACCCATTTCCTTTTAATACATTTCCATTCTGCTTCAACTGATATAGGCCATCCGGTGGACATTGAGCCACCGAACAGAGTAGTCAGGTTCTTCCGAAAGCTTAGGCCCTGACGGCGAGAATGTCGTTCTCTCGAATGATGAGGTACTCTTCACCTTCGAGCTTGACCTCGGTCCCGCTGTACTTGGCGTAAATAACCCGCTGTCCTACTGCTACTTCAAGCTTCACACGTTCGCCGCTGTCCAGGACCCTTCCGGGGCCGACGGCGATCACTTCTCCTTCTTGCGGCCTTTCCTTTGCTGTATCCGGAAGTACGATTCCTCCCTTCGTAACCTCCTCCTGGACGATGGGCTTGACCACTACCCGATCACCGAGAGGTTTCAGATCCAATTGCAATCCCTCCTTGCGGATTTGTGTAAAAGACCTTAAATCGTTTGTTAGCACTCACCGACGGTGAGTGCTAACAGCCACTTTTATGATACATATCAAATTTTTGGTTTGTCAAGCGGAAACCCGGTAACAGGCAAAAAAAAGCGGCCTTGCTTTTCGAGGCCGCTACACCCACGTGTCGTGTTTACTTCGCAAACTCAACCGCCCTGGTTTCACGGATCACCGTGACCTTGATCTGCCCCGGATACTCCAGTTCATTCTCAATCCTCTTCACGATATCGCGGGCCACCTTGGCGATTGCCACGTCATCGATGGATTCGGGTTTGACCATAATCCGGATCTCCCTGCCGGCCTGGATGGCAAAAGCCTTGTCCACACCCTCGAAAGAGTCCGCGATCTTTTCCAGCTTCTCCAAGCGTTTGATATAGTTCTCCAGGGTTTCCCGCCTGGCTCCCGGCCGGGAGGCGGATACGGCATCGGCCGCCTGCACCAGAACCGCTTCCACGGTCTGTGGCTCCGGATCCCCATGATGGGCGGCGATGGCATGAACGATCTCTTCATGCTCCCGGTATTTCTTGGCCAATTCCGCACTGAGCACGACGTGCGGCTTGTCCATCTCGTGGTCGACGGCTTTGCCGATATCGTGAAGCAGGGCCGCCCGCTTGGCCACGGCCACATCGGCTCCCAGCTCTGCGGCCATCGCTGCGGCCAAGTGGGCCATCTCCACCGAGTGCCGCAGAACGTTCTGGCCGTAGCTGGTACGAAAGCGCAGGCGACCGAGGACTTTCACCAGTTCGGGATGCACGTTGTGAATCCCGACCTCGAAGAGGGCCTGCTCCCCTTCTTCCCGGATCCGGGTTTCCATCTCCTTGCGGGCCTTCTCGACGATCTCCTCGATCCGGGCGGGATGAATCCGTCCGTCGAGGATCAGCTTCTCCAGGGCCATCCTGGCGGTTTCCCGCCGGACCGGATCGAAACCGGAGATGATCACGGCCTCCGGAGTGTCATCGATGATCAGATCCACCCCGGTAAGGGTCTCAAACGTTCGGATGTTGCGTCCTTCACGGCCGATGATCCGGCCCTTCATCTCATCGTTAGGCAGTTCCACCACCGAAACGGTGGTCTCCGCGGTGTGATCGGCCGCGCAACGCTGGATGGCCGTGCCGATGATCTTCTTGGCCTGCCGCTCGGCCTCTTCCTTGGCCTGAGCCTCGATCTCCTTGATCATCAGAGCCATCTCTTGACCGATCTCCTGCTCCACCCTGGCCAGCAACTGCACCTTGGCTTCATCGGCGGTAAGCTGGGCCACTTTCTCGAGCTTGGTCAACTGATCCTTGTACAACTGGTCAACCTGGCCGCGCGCGTTCTCGATCTCCTCTCCTTTTGGGAGAGGGACTCGTCTTTCCGCTCGATATTTTCGAGCTTACGATCCAGGGTTTCTTCCTTTTGAATGAGCCTTCGCTCAGTTTTCTGAAGCTCGTTCCGGCGGTCCCGATGCTCCCGATCCCATTCGGATCTCAGACGGTGAACTTCTTCCTTGACCTCGAGCAGCGCTTCCCTCTTTTTCGCCTCTGATTCCTTTTCCGCCTCGGAAACCAGCTTTCGTGCCGCTGCCTCTGCGGCTCCCAGCTTTGCTTCTGCAAGATAACGTCTCAAGAAATAACCCAGGACGAAGGTCGCCACACCCACTCCCAGGATGATCAAAATAGTTAGGGAATTCGTCCGAAATCACCCCCCGCCTTTTCCTCAAAACAAAGCCGAGTCTGACTCGACCTGCCAGGAAGACTGAACTCTGTTGATTTCCGCTTCACGTTGCCGACCATTTACGAGGCTTTGGAAAGGAAGCTTCCACAAAAGGAAGCTTCCACATGGGAAGGGATCTTGACCTGACGTCCAATGGACCGCCGCTCACCACGATCTTCGGGCGACCCTCAAAGACCGCTTAAGCCCTCAGTTTGTCCCTATTCTAGCGATTTGCAGGGTACCTGTCAAGGAAGGCTGTTCCTGATCATTTGAAGAAAATAGGTGTTTTGTCTTACAAGACTATTTCACAGGTATAGTCTTAGGTACGGTAGCAGCAGGATCAACAGGAGAGTTAGGCTGACCAAAGGTAGTAAAAAACCCAAGGTGACGGACAACCATCTAGGATAATATCGGCCCCGAAACCCCATTTCCTTTTTCATTTGAACCGACCCCCACTCCCTTACCCTTGGGCAATTGATTTGATGACCCGGCAGGACGGACAATACCGCCCGATACTGTCGGTGGCCCGGGTACCGTGCCCCTCCAGCAACGTCGTCAACCTCGCAACCAGAGCCTTGGAAGCGGTGGGGGTACCGCAAATCTCGCAACGCAGTCCCGGGCTCCGATAAAGAAGGACACGCTCCCTGGCCAGAAGCTCCATATCCGTCATCCGTGCCAGGGTCAACACTCCTTCACCGCTGCCACGGCAAACGGGTAAACAGGCGCCGCAGGCGACACAGAGGGCGTGATTGAAGGTGAGGTCAAGGTGGTCATTCTTTCTATCCAGCATCAAAGCACCGCTTGGACAAACCCGCGCACAGAGCCCGCAGGCGGTGCAACCTTCTCTTTCCACCCGGACTACCCCGAAGGGTGAATGAGGATGTGCCACGGAAACCCCGAAAGACACGGTGCTCCGGGGCGACTTCCGGAGCTCCCGTGCCGCTCCAAGAAACACTTCCGCCGCCGCCTTCGTGGTAAAATCAGGAGCCGGCAGGGATCTAAAAGAAACAAGGTCCTGCCGGACAGTTCTTGGCACTTCAGACCGGCGTTTTTCCACCGGCAGGAACCTCAGTTCTCCCTTGAAAGCGCTGCCATCGGCAGTCGCCAGCCCGGTGATTGCATCTTCAAGCCCACCCAGGCGGGCCAGAAGTTCCCGGGCATAAGCAACTTTTCCCCGGACAGCCTCCTCTCGGCCGAAAGGACAAGGATAGTCGGAACAGACCGCTGCCACCGCCGCCGCCCCTCTGGACAGACCCCAGAAGAACCAGGCGGGGTTGACCATGCCCAGACAAGGAACCTCTACGGGAAGCCACTCCGCTGGGTAGCCTGACCCTTTATGCGTCAAACCCTTCAGGGACGAAGCCAACCGTTGACAGAGGAACACGATCCCCCGAGGCCAGATCTCCCCCACCTCTTTATCGAGGAGCGTACCTAAACGGGCCGCGAGTTGCTGGTGAGTGTAACCTGGTAGTGATATTGCGTCCCGGGGACAAGCAGATACGCACAGGCCGCAGGAGCGACAACGGGATTTTTCCAGCCGCCATTCGCCGTCCACCTCCAGGGCTTGCCAGGGACATGCCCCCACGCACAGGGTGCATCCCTCCGAAGCTCGGCATAGACCTTCTCTTACCCAGGGTACCGCACGGTACTCAATAAGGGCGAAGGTGAAGATCGAGCGGCGGCTAAGTTGAGCTGGCATACACGGCTTGGAGTTTTCAGGGACGCTGCCAGGAAAGACACTTGCCGCCGATACCGCCGCCGCCAAGAGGAGATGGGCTCTGGCCGTCCCATCCGTCTTGGAAAATGCCAGGGCAGCATGAGTCCCCAGGTTGAGGACCTCGATACCGAGAGGGTCGATCCCCACCCGCCGGGCCTGGGCCTGCCATGCAGAACGTTGGTATTCCCCTTCCCCAAGTCCGAGTACCAGCCGCTGGACCCCGCAGTAGTCAGAGGCGGAGACCACCTCGGGATGTCCGCCCAAGCCGGAAACAGTCATCACTTGGACGTCCTCGACGGCTTCCAAACAGCGTCTGATGTCCTCCAGGTCAAGACCGTCGCCTGTTTTCGCCAGGGCCGCGTCAAGAAGCACCAACGTTTTCAGCGGCCGGACAACGGGTTGAGTTGAACAGCATTCCATGCTATTTTCCAACTCAATCGGCACGGCTTTTCCCCCAGCGCCGAATATCTCCCCGTGAGGAAACATGGGCCTTAAACAGTTTGAGCCTGAGCTTGAGCAGATCGCGCTCATGATGCAGAAATGTCGCCGCGGACTCTGCCAGAACAGCGTAGAATCCATCCGTCCCGGTTCCTTGCAAAAGCCGCAGGTCCGTTCCAAGTTCCGGCATCCGCACGTGCTCCGGGTGCACCACAGGGTTCGATTCTCGCAGTTTTGTTCCAGGCATTGCTGCCGCCAACACCGCTCGAGCAAAGCGTGGCAACCATAGATTCATGTGCCGGTCAAGGAACTGAAACCTCTGTTCAAGGAACGCCAGGGCCGCTTCCGGTGAATCGTCCCTCTGCCAAGCCTCGACCTCACGGCGGCAAAGGTGGGATACGAACTCCAGTTCTACCGACACGTGATCGGGAAGATCGCCCAGAGTCGGTGAAAGAACCAGGCCTGACACAACATACACCCGCTCGATCATAGCCGAGATGAGCCCGCCGCCCGGGCCTGAATAATCCAGATAGTGAGAAGCATAGGGGGGACACAATGAGCTGCCGGGGACCAGGAAGAGATTAACGTACTCCTTCGCCGCGATCTCATGTCCCGCCCCCGCCAGGCTTTGCAGGGCTTGAAGCGCCTGATTCCATGCGGGATAGAAAGCGAAGGCCGCCAGTGACTCGGCTTCCTGGAGCAGATCCCCGGCGGCCTCTACCAGTGCTTCGATCCTTTCCTGATCCGGATAGCGAAGAGAGGCGGCGAAAAGCCGGCAGGCCGCCCCTTCAAAGCAGGCTAATTCAGACATCACTTGATCTGAGTGTTCATTCATCCCACGGATCGCGTCCATCGCAACCCCTTCGCTATCCCAAGACTTTCTCGGTAGTCTGCATCAACAACCTAGTTGCCAATTGCGGTTTGGGGCCTTCTCCTGGGCTCTTCAGACTTGACCATCTTTTTGGCATTTTCCCTAACAGCTTCTTTCTCGGGAACGACCTCGTAGACGACGACTGCCAGGAATACGGACATGACTCCTATAATGAACACTACCGGTGCGTACAGCAGCCTGGGGTCACTGAAAACCGGGCTGCTCGGAGTCCCCAGGGGTGTTGCAAGTACGAAGTAGCTGAGAGCCTGAAGGACAAATCCGCCGACGATCATCAACCACGTTAGACGCGTGCGCATCTCAGTTCACCTCCTTTCGGTACCAGGGATTTCGATGATGGGAAAGACCTTGATAAACAGCGCGTAGAGCAGGACCCCCAGGGCAAAAAGGCCCAGGATCACCCCGTATTCAACCCAGGTGGGCTGATAGGAGCCGGTTACATAAGGAAGCAGCGTGCCGTGAGTCTGGGACGGCACGACAATCAAATACCGCTTTCCTATTGCCGCTATATTGGCCAGAATCCCGCTGAGGACGATGAGGGAGAGGTTGTAACGGTGAAGGACATATTGTCCAAACAACAAGGCGAACGTACTGAAAAGACTCATGGCCGAAATCCAGAACAGCCAGGCATAGTCCCCGGTGAGCAAGGTCGACGCGATTTGATTTTCGTGTCGAGGACCGGCATACACGCTGGTCAGCAACTCCACAACCATCAGGTACAGGTATGTGATCGTCAGAAGCATCAAGAAGTTCCCCAGGGAACGGAAGACCTGCATGTTCAACCGTTCCCGTTCACCTAGTGCCCGACGTAGAACGGCGGCGATCACGATCAGCAGACCCACCCCCGATACCCCGGCCATCACCACGAAGCTTGGTGCCTGAAGGGCGCTGTACCAGCCAGGCCGGCCAACCTGGAGACCAAAGACAAAACCGAGGGTGGAATGAGCCGTTACCAGTAACGGAAGAATGGCGATCCCGAGCCAGAAGCTGGCCTTTGATCTACGGTCTCTTTCAGCAACGCTGTCCCGGTAACCGGCGGCCCAGAGACGGTAGAAGCCGTTCAGTCGGCCACCTTTCCCAACACATTGAGCAGCGTCCTTCCGCCCGTCCAGGTAAAGATAGACCAAGCTGGCGAAAAGGTAACCTGAGACCACCAGGGTGAAAGTGCCGAAGAAAGGTGATCCCGGCCGGGCATAACGGGGGAGATTAAGCAGCCCTTGCAGGGGTTGGCCCAGGTCGACAAGCACGCTGAAGGCGGCCAGGACCAAAGAAATCACGGTGAGGAGCTCGGCTATCCGGGAAATGGGCCGTAAGTGCTCAAGGTTCAACAACCGGATCATCACAGCCGTAGTTATCCCTGCGAAGCTGACACCCACGAAGTACACCACGAAGGTGATGTAAAGACCCCAGGTGGCGCCACCCATCGGACCGATGTCCCTCATCCCGGTGACGATCTCACCGTGGGTCAATTGCTGGGAGTAGGCAAAGAGCCCAAAACCAAACATGACCAGGAGAACCGAGATCAGCAAGTACCAACCGGGCGTGAGGGTCCCGATTCCATAGGGCAAGTGCCCGGCTCTTATCGTCACCTGTTCGATTCTTGACTGCACGGCTCACACCCTCACTTTCGGTTCTTCGATCTGCTTGGTCGCCTTTCCAGGTGCTTGGCCGCCGAGATAGTGCACCCGGGGTTGCGTGTTCTGTTCCTCCAGGAGCTGAAATGACGGCTTTTCCCGTAAAAGCCGAGATACCCGGCTGTCAGAGTCGTCGAGATCACCGAAGTTGAGGGTCATCGTCGGGCAATTGGCCACGCAAGCTGGCAATAACCCCTTCTCCACCCGATGGACGCAGAAGCTGCACTTTTCCACGATGCCTTTTCGGTGGCCCCCCCCCGCAATCCGACGTTGCTCAGGTCCCAAGGCCCCATCCAGGTCCGGGTTCCGGTAAGGAGGTACAGCCCCTCCGGTTGCAACACCTAGGTCTTCATCATTCCAGTTCAGGTAGTAGTTTTTTCGGGGCTCCTTCCAGTTGAACGAGTTGACCCCGTATGGGCAGGCCACCTCGCAATAACGGCAGCCGATGCACCGCTCCCAATCCATCG
>JACPQU010000100.1 GCA_016190305.1 Bacillota bacterium | reverse complement strand
TCCCCGATCCGCGCGACCATCTCGGCAAGCTCCCCTTCCTTGACCGACCCGTCCTCCCGGTAGATGCCGACCCCCGTACCTGATTCACGCGCCTCCACCACCACCGCCGAGGCCCCGGCGGCTAGATCCTCCTCCGCCTGGCGACAAAGAAAACCGGGGGGCATCGAATCGGAGGGATCCTTCTTCCCCACCTCGGTCACGACGGTGAACCCGGCGGCCAGAGATTGCAGGATGGCCTTCCGGCGAAGGTCGCGGGTGAGGGGAACCGTCCCGTCCGAAACCTCGATATAGTTGAAGCCCAGGTCGGCGGCCCGATCGAGGAAGGGTTCCAGGCGCCGCTGCCAGAGGGCGATCTCCAGGAGGGTGCCCCCGGGACACACGTCGACGTTGAAGGCTTTGATCAAGCTGATCTTCTCCCGGAGCAAGGTCTCAGGGTAAAGGGCCGAGGTCCCGAAGCTGATCTTCAGCAGGTCGATGTAATCGGAGGCCAGTTCCAGGAGATCCCTGGTCTGGGCCAAGCCGAGCCCCTTGTCGATGACCATGGTCAGACCGGAGGTCCTGGGTTTTCCGTCCCTCCCCCTGATGGGATCTTCCAGCACCTCGCGCCAGGCTGTGGCCCGGTGTACATGGCCCAATTTTCCCGCCTCCCCCCTGATTCTTGCTCCAATCTATTCCCTTGCCCGGGGTACTGCCACCGGGCTGTCTGGGACCAGGGACCCGGGACGAGCATAAAAACTTGGGCGGGAAGCCCGGCCGGAATGGAGCGAATAGGGAACAACGATAAGGAAAAACACCCTCTCGTATCGGCCGGATTCCCGGTCAGCCTGCGGCGGCCGCGGTGAATCGGGGATTGAGGTGAATGAGGATTGAGGTGAATAGGGGATTGCCTCGTATCGGGGATCGATGTTGGGGGCCGTGTCCGAGGCCGTGCCGGACCAGGGAAGTCAGGCCGGCTGCAGGGTAAGGACCTGCTCGCGGATGAGGAAGAAGGCGGCAGCGGCAGCGGCCAGGGCCAGGACGGCGGCGGCGGTGAAGAGGATCGGCTCCCCGAGGCCCATCGCGAGCCCGAATGCCGGAGGCCCCAGGGCCACTCCCAGGAAGCGGACCGCCCCGTAGTCCGCGGTGATCATCCCCCGTTGTTTAACGTCCACCGATCCGGTCACCAGGGTGTTGAGGGTCGGGAGGACCAGGCCGGCCCCCACCCCGACCACCGCCACGATCGCGAAAAGGGGAACCAAGCCGTTGAAAAAAGGGAAGAGACCCAAGGCCAAGGCCGTCAATCCGAGCCCGCCGGCCACCAGCAGCTTGCGCCCCAGCCCCTGGAGATAGCTCCCCGTGATGTAGGCCGTCGCCGAGCTGGCGAGCACCGGGATGGCCAGGATGAGCCCCTTGGTGAGGCCGAAGATCTGGAACCGCTGCTCAAGGATATCCGAGAGATAGAAAAGGACCCCGAACAGGAGAAACAGGACGACCGCCCCGGCCAGGAGGCTCGCCCCCAGGGAGACGCCCTTCTGCTCAAAGATCTTTCCCAGGTTCTTGGAGTAGGTCTTAAGGGACTGGGGGGAAGGGCGGTTCTTGGACTCCCGCACCAGGAGGGCCACCCCGGCGGTGATGGGAAACGACAGGATCGCGTAAACCCAGAAGGGGGTGAACCAGGTGAGCATCCCCGCCAGGGCCCCCGCCACCGGGCTGATCATCTTCCCCGCCCCGTTGGAGGCCTCCAGGATCCCGAGGGAGCGGTTCCGGAGGTTGCCGCTGAAGGAGTCCCCGGCGAGGGCCAGGGCGATGTTCGCCGTTCCCGCCGCGCCGATTCCCTGGAGCACCCGCCCGGCCATGATCACCAGGTAGGGCTCGGCCAGAAAGAGGGCCGCGAGCCCGGCCACCACCCCTCCCGCGCCATAGGCCGCCAGCGAAGGAACCATCACGGCCTTCCGCCCGTAACGGTCCGAGAAGAAGCCGGCCAGGGGAATCGTGATTCCGGCCGGGATGGAGAACGCGGTAATGATCAACCCGGTCTGGAGCTGGTTCAGGGCCATGGCCTTCTGCATGGCCGGCAGCACCGGGATGAGCATGGAGTTGCCGAGAACCATGATGAACGGAACCGTGGTAAGGACGGCAAATGACAAGGACATCAGCGAGGCCATGAAATCACCCGAGGGCTATTTTGTCCCGGGCCCGGATCCGCTAAACCAGCCGATTTTCACCGGTTGTTAAACCTGTCAGACTCTTCCCGGATAGACACCTCCTGACAGGAAAAACTAATGTTGGTCGCAGAGCGGATCTTTGGGACGGGAGGTCAGACACCGGTGCCCCAGTGGGCCGCGTGGATCATCGGGGGGATCACCGCCGTCTTCGTGGGTGCGGCCGGCTACAGCGCCTGGCGGCTGTGGCGGGGTCTTTTCCAGAATCTCTTCCGGGATCGGCCGATCTTCGGCGATCGGGGCGGGACCCTGCGGCGGGGCGACCTGGTCACCGCTCTCCGATTTTTCATGAGCCTGGAGCAGTCGCAGGTCAAGTTTTACGAGAGGCAAAGACAGAATATCACCGACCCGCACCTGTCATTGGCGCTTCAAAAGTTTTCTGATGTCGAGCAGCAACACGCCCACCGGGTGGAGCAGCAACTCCACCGCCTCGGGGCCGAGGGTCTGAAGGTACATCGCGGGGCGGGCGAGGCATGGGGGGTTATCAGCGGCCTGGTCACCCGCCTCCTTGGCGAGAAGGCCATGCTGAACGCCGGTCACCGGCTCGAGCAGAAGGCCATTGACCACTACCTCCGCCTCTACCGCCAGTGCGGGGACCCGGAACTGAAGAAGATGCTGATGGATAACCTCATCGACGAGGAAACGCATTCGGCGTGGTTCCGGGAGAAGCTGGCCCAGGTCCAGGAGAGGGAGGAGGGGGACTCCTATTAACTCATCCCGGAAGATGCTCTGGAAAGTCTGGCAGTTTCTCACCCCCCACTTCGCCGAGAAGGCCGTCCTGCCTCCCGCGGCCCCCCGTAAGGACCGGGCGGCCGCCGTCCGGGTCCGGGCCGGGAAGGCGGGCCGGGCCGCGGCGGACTTACTAGCTGACACCCATCGCCGCGATCCCGGCTTCCAGGCCGCCGACGCTGCTCTGCATCAAGCCAAGTTACTCCTCTCGGATCTCCGCCGGCAGGGCCGCCAAGCCCCTTTCGGCCGTCAACCATCCGATCTCCGGTGGAACTTATCACCCCGGATCGACGAAAACCTGGCCCTGATTAAGGAGACCTTCCGCATCCCAAGCAACCATGGGATCGTGGTCCGGAAGTTCACCATCCCCACCACCCCGCCCACCAAGGCCTTCGCAGTTTACATTGATCAGATGGTGGACAAGAACCAAATCACCCAGGCGGTGCTGGGTCCCGTCTTTCTCGGGATCAACCTCTGGCGGGGGTTGCCCCGGGACCAGCTCCCGGAGGCCCTCCGGAGCGCCCTGCTGCCGAACCAGGAGATCAAGACGGCGAAGGAGAGCCGGAAGGTGGTGGCCGGGATCCTGGCCGGAAATACCGCCCTCTTTCTGGACGGTCATGACCGGGCCGTGCTCATCGACACCAAGGGCGGGGAAAGCCGCCCGATCGGTGAACCCCGGGTCGAGCGAGTGGTCCGGGGGCCGTCCACCGCCTTCAGCGAGCTTCTCATGGTGAACATTTCCCTGGTGCGGCGGATCCTCAAGACCCCGGAACTGGTCTCGGAAATCTTGGAGATCGGCTCCCTCTCCAAGACCAGGACGGCGATCATGTACGTCAAAGGCCTGGCCAATCGGCAACTCGTGGCCGAGGTGAGGCGCAGGGTCCGGGCCGTGAAAGATCTCGACACGATCACCGACAGCGGGATGCTTGACCAATTCATTACCGACAACCCCACAAGACTGGTCCCCACCATCCTGGATACCGAGCGTCCGGACAGGGTGGCCGCCGGCCTATCCGAGGGCCGGGTGGTGTTGATGGTGGACAACAGCCCTTTTGCCTTGGTCATGCCGAGCATATGGGCGGACTTCATCCAGAGCCCCGAGGACTACTACCTCCGATGGCCTTACGGATCCCTGCTCCGCGTGCTCCGCCTGACGGCGATTTTCTTGGCCACCTTCACCCCGGCCCTGTACATCGCCATCACCAACTACCACCAGGAGATGATCCCCACCTCCCTGCTCCTCTCCTTGGCGGCCAGCCGTGAGCCGGTTCCCTTTCCGGTGGCGGTGGAGGTCTTCATGATGGAATTCTCCTTCGAGTTCATCCGGGAGGCCGGAATCCGGATCCCGGGCCCCTTGGGGCCCACCATCGGGATCGTGGGGGCCCTCCTGATCGGGGAGGCCGCCGTGCAGGCCGGGATCATCAGCCCCTTCCTGGTGATCCTGGTGGCGGTGACGGCCATCGCCTCCTTCCTCGTCCCCAACACCACCGCCCAGTTCGCTATGCGGCTCTTACGCTTCTTCTTCATGATCGGAGCCGCCATACTGGGGCTTTACGGGGTGGCGGCCGGGATCTACCTGCTGGGGCTCAGCCTTGCGGGCACGAAGAGCTTCGGGGTTCCCTTCCTGAGCCACATCTCGCCCAGCAGGCAGGGGTCCATGGACCAAGTGATCCGAGGCCCGCTCTATAGCCAAGAGAAGCGACCCGCCTCGATCAAGCCCAGAAACCTGGTCCGGCAACCGAACGTCCTCAGGGCCTGGGTCGCTCCCTTCAAGCACCGCCAGCGGGCCCAGCCTCCTTATGGAGGAGATCCCCTTAAGGACCGGGGCCAAACCGGGGATGAAACCGAGCCATGACCGGACAAGTCCGGATCGAACCGATGCAGGCGGCAGCCCTGATCATCTCGGGGATCCTGGGCAAGGTTTTCATCGCCTTCCCCGGCGCCCTGTCCCGGGAAGCCGGGCCGGCCGGGTGGCTGGTGATCACCCTCGCCGCCCTGTTCACCCTCCCGGCCCTGCTGGCGATCATCGCCCTCAGCAGCCGCTTCCCCAGCCGGAGCCTCCCGGAGGTCTTCGACCACGTGATGGGACGGCCCCTGGGCCTGGCCCTCACTCTCATTATCTCCGGCTCTTTCCATGCCGTCGGATCCCTGGTGACCAGGGAGTTCGCGGAAAGCAACCAGGTCGGAATTCTCCCCGAGACCCCCCTGAGCGCGTTGATCTTCGTCATGCTCTTGATGAT
>JACPQU010000099.1 GCA_016190305.1 Bacillota bacterium | reverse complement strand
TCTGATCGCGGATGACCATACCATCGTACGGCAGGGCATCCGGCTGGTCCTGGAGGGGCAGGCCGAACTCAACGTGGTCGGTGAGGCCCAGAACGGCCGGGAAGCGGTGCAGAAGGCCAGGGAACTGAAACCGGATGTGGTTATCATGGACGTAAGCATGCCGGAGTTAAACGGGTTTGAAGCCACCCGCCAGATCAAGGCCGAACTTCCCGAGACCCAGGTCGTCGCCCTCACGGTGCACGACGAAAAGGAGTACGTCTTCCGCCTGCTGGATGCCGGGGTTTCGGGCTACGTCCTGAAAGAGGCGGCGGGATCAGACCTGGTCTCGGCCATCCGGGCGGTGCGCCGGGGCGACTCTTTCCTCGACCCCTCGGTGGCCAAGGCGGTGGTCGAGGAGTACATCCGTCGGGAGCGGGGCGGCGAACGTCGAGAGGGGCGGGAGACCCTCACGGACCGGGAGGAGGAGATCCTCCGGATGATCGCTGAGGGCAAGACCAACCAGGAGATCGCCGACCTGCTCCACCTCAGCGTGAAGACCGTTCAGACCCACCGCGCCAACATCATGGAGAAACTGGATCTCCACAGCGGGATCGACCTGGTCAAGTACGCGATCAAGAAGGGGATCATCAGCCTGGACTGAAAAGGTCTGGACTGAAAAGCTTTGACCTGACACGTCTGGATCTGAAAGACTCCGGGACTCCGGCGGGCCGGACCGGTTCAGGCCGGCGGCGCCTTCAGCATCCGGCGGGCATTGCCGGCGAAGACAGCCGCCAGGTCTTCGTCTTTCATTCCCACCGAGACGCAGGCGCCGAATTGCTCCTGAAGGTAAGAGAAGCTGAACCCGCGGGGAAACCAGCTAGAGTCGGTTCCGAAGATGATCCGATCAGGCCCCACCGTTTCGTAGGCCTTCCGGAAGAGATCCCGGAGGCTTAGCGGGACGGCGGACCAGTCCATCCACTCGTTGGATCCCGAGGTATCCAGGTGCACGTTGGGACAGGCCCAGCAGAGTCGCAGCAGGTCTTCCCAGAATCCGCACCCGAAATGGGGGATCACGATGGGGAGGCCGGGATGGGCGGCGGCCACGTTGTGGAGGACCAGCGGGTTCAGGTTGGACATATTGTGGAGCCCGGAAGCTCTTCCAATGAACCCCATGTGGATCAGGACGTAAAGCCCTTTCTCCTCCAGGAATCCCCAGATGGGCTCCAGGCGTTGATCGTCCAGCGGGATGGAAACCCGGGGCCCCAGCATCTTGTAGCCCACGAAGCCGAACTCCTCCACGGCCCTCTTCAGTTCGGCCAAGGCCTCCGGCCTGGAAGGATCGTGGTGGGCCATCCCGTGGAAACGGTCCTCGCGTCCCCGGAGGACCCCGGCCAGGGTTTCGTTGCCGCCGCCGGTCACGAAAATTACCTTTTCCAGCCCGTGTCGGTCCACCTCGGCGCTCCAGCGCTCGATCTGGATCTCCGGAGGGGCCGGGGGGTTTTCGGGATCGGGAAACCCGTGCCGCCGGCGCCAGCGGTTACGGAGTTCCTCGCGGACGCCCTGGTTGGCCTGAAAGGCCTGGGAGGCTTGTCCCTGTCCCCCCCCCCAGACCGCCGGCAGGTGGGCGTGAAAGTCGATGATCGGGATCCCCTGGTAAGGCAAGAACGTGTCCCCCTGTCCGAAAACCTGATCCACCGGCCATGATAACATGGAAGGGTCCATTGATCACGGCGGCGGGGGCGGGAAGGACGGAGAGGGCGAAGTGACCGAAAGCTTGGAACCGGGCGGCGCCGGATCGGAAGAACGGATCCGGCCGGCTCGAAACCCGGAAGACCTGGCCAGGGTGCCGGAACGCCCCGGGGTCTACCTGATGCGGGATCCTGGAGGCCAGGTCATCTACGTCGGTAAGGCCAGATCTCTTCGCCCCAGGCTGAGAAGCTACTTTCAACCCCCGGCGGCTCTCCCCCCGCGCACGGCTGCCATGATGGCCCGGTTCCAGTCCTTCGAGTACATTGTCACCTCCAGCGAGGTCGAGGCCCTGATCCTCGAATCGAATCTGATCAAGCGTTACAAACCTCACTACAATATCCGGATCAAGGACGACAAGAACTACCCCTACCTCAGGATCGATCTCGGGGATCCCTTCCCCCGCCTGGAGATCGCCCGTTCGGCAGCCCGGGATGACGCCAGGTACTACGGTCCTTACACCGACTCGGGAGCGGTGAGGGAAGCCATCAAGGTCCTGCGCCGGCTTTTTCCGGTTCGAAGCTGCCGGAAGCGGCTCACGGGGGAACCGGGCGAGGTGGTGGGCCGGCCTTGCCTGAACCGGCATATTGGGCTTTGCCCGGCTCCTTGCCAGGGGCGGATCGGCAGGGAAGAGTACCGGGAAAACATCCGACGCATCGGGTTGTTCCTCGAGGGAAAGCAGGAAGACCTGGTCCGGCAGCTCCGCCGGGAAATGGAACAGGCCGCCGCGGATCTCAACTTCGAGTATGCCGCCCGGCTCCGCGACCAGCTCCAGGCGGTGGAGAAGGTCGTCCAGCGGCAGCAGGTGGCCTCCCGCGGCACCGACGATCTGGATGTGGTCGGGCTCGCCTCCGCCGAGGGAGAAACGGCCGCCCAGGTCTTCTTTGTCCGCGAGGGCAAGGTGGTGGGCCGGGAGCACTTCCTCCTGAGCGGGGAACGGTCCGTGGATGGGGACCTGGCGGGCGAGGCCGAGATCCTGGGGGCCTTCGTGAAGCAGTTTTACCACCGGGCGACCAGGTTCCCGCCGGCCATCCTGCTTCCCCTGGAAATTCCCGAGAGGGACCTGGTGGAACGGTGGCTGTCGGAAGCCGCCGGGCATGCCGTGAGGCTGCGGGTGCCGCGGCGCGGCGCGAAACGATCCCTGGTGAGCATGGCGACGGAGAACGCCCTGCTCGCCGCCCGGGAGATCGCCTCCATCCAGGAAAGGCGGGATGCCAGGGCCCGCGCCGCGGCCGGGGAGCTTCAGGAAGCCCTCGCGCTCCCCGCGCCGCCCCGGCGAATCGAGGCATATGACATCTCCAACCTGCAGGGGCGGGAGGCGGTGGGCTCCATGGTGGTCCTCAAGGACGGGGAACCTGCCAGGGATGCTTACGCCCGCTTCAAGGTGCGAACCGTGGAGGGGGCGGACGACTTCGCCATGCTCCGGGAGGTCCTCACCCGTCGCTTCCGTTATCTCGATCCCGCCCGCCGGGAGGATGCCGGCCCGGACCACCGAAAGGCCCTGCGGTTCCAGGCCGTTCCCGACCTGGTGCTGGTGGATGGAGGCAAGGGGCAGCTCGGCTCGGTGCTCCGTGCCCTGGCGGAGACGGGCGTTGCGGGGATTCCCGTCGCCGCCCTGGCCAAGGAGCACGAAGAGATCCATCTCCCCGGCCGCCCCGGGCCGCTCAGGCTGCGGCCGGACTCTCCGGCGCTCCACCTCCTGATGAGAGCGAGGGACGAAGCCCACCGCTACGCCCTCGAATACCATCGGGGCCTCCGGAAGGGAAAGGCTGTCCGGTCGGTCCTGCTTGATATTCCAGGCATTGGAAAGCAAAGGCGACGGGCCCTCCTCAAGCATTTCGGCAGCCTTGAAAGGATCAGGCAGGCTTCCAGGGAAGAGATCACTCAGATCGCCGGAATAGGTCCGGAGCTCGCCGGGATCATTTTCACCCATCTCCACCCGGATCATTAAACCGGCTTCGGCGGTGGAATCGGCGGTCCGGCGAGCGTCGTCCCTCGAACGAACTGGTGCGGAATGACCGTGCGGCAGTCCCCGGGCAGGACCGGTGCGAATCGGCGCTATGCGCGGCGGATTCGCAGGTCTGCGGCCGGTGGCGATGGTGCGCGTCGAATCGGCAGGGGTGGAGGAGTCAGCGGGATTGGCCTTACAGGATTCGTGGCGTGGGCATCTGAAGGAAAGCATCCTGATCCGGGGGACCTTCTCCGTGCCCAACGTGATCATCGATCACTTCTTCCAAGCCGGGCTGGAGGCAGAGGATCTCCCCCTCGTGCTGCATCTGGTGCGCAGTCAAGATGAAGACCTACGGGTGCAGTTGACCCGAACCTTTATCAGTGTAACCCGGAAATTATTTCCGGACTTTGAAGCCGGTCTGGACAAGTTCCGGAAAAAGAAAATCATAGAGCTTTTACGGGGACCGGGAACGGATCAGGATCACTTGGACCTGCTCCCCTTCTATGACCGGATCCTGGAGCAATGGGGAAGGGAATGCGTTTCCCCCATCGAAAACACCCCATCCCGCACCCTGGCGCGATCCGCTTCCCTTTCGCCGTCGCGGGGCGACCGGCTGATCGAGTCCTTCGTCGCGGAATTTCCCAGGGGATTGAGCCCCCTGGAGTACCAGTCCGTCAACCGATGGCGGGAGGAAGGTTTCCCCGACGAGGTGATCCTGGAAGCCCTCGAGGAGGCCATCGTCCGGGACAAGCGCTCCCTGAAGTACATTGATCGGATCCTGGTGAGCTGGCAGCAGAGAGGGTTGCAGACCGTGCAGGAGGTCCGGGCCTACCGGGAAGAAGCAAGGCAGATGGGTCCGTCCGGAGGTTATCAACACGGATACCCGCCCTTCGTGAAGGCTGGTGCAGGGAAACAGAGCCTGTCCTCAAGGGGTCCCGCCGGCGATTCCGGCCGGAAAGGGCCGGACAAGCGGCCTGGGCCGGCTGCGAAGAACGGATCTCAGGTCGGGAACGGCAAGGCGGGCGGCGACCGGCCGGCCGGTTCCCCGGCTGGAAGGAAGAAGCGGTATGAAAGCGTCTACGAGTAACCTCCGGGAGCGGGCTGAAGCCCGCCGGAAGCAGATCCTGGAAGTTCAAGGCCGGTTTCCCGAGATCGCCGTCCTGGACGGCCGGATCTTATCCCTCCTGAAGGAGGCGGCCAGGGAGTCGTTGCGTCCATCCGGGAAGCTGGAGTCGCTCCGGAGCCAACTGGACGCCTTGTACACCGAGAGGGCCGGGCTGATCAAGCGCTGCCGGGTGGAGGAAGCCTACTGGGAGATTCCGCCCGCCTGCACCCGTTGCGGGGATGAGGGTTACCTTTTCGAGGCCGGCCGGTATCGTCCTTGCTCATGCCGGGAGATCCAGTTCTTATCGAGGAAGTTCCGCTCCGCCCAGCTCAGCGACCGGATGCGGAAGCAGGGCTTTGACAACTTCGATCTGTCCTACTACTCTTCCACTTCCAAGATCCCCCGGTCGGGGGGGAAGCGCACCCCCAGCGAGCGGGCCAACATGGAGAAGATCCTCTCCGCCAGCCGGCTGTTCGTCGATGACGTTTTGGCCGGGGGCTGCGTGGAGAGTCTTTTTTTTACCGGCGGGTGCGGGGTGGGGAAGACCCACCTGGTCTCGGCCATCGCCAACTCCCTGGTCTTGGGGGGGGTGGTGCCCCTTTACGCCGTGGTGGCCGATCTGCTGGCCGATCTCAAGAGCACTTACGGTGAGGGCGAAAGCCCCTTCACCGAGAGCCACCTGCTCAGCCGGGCCCGGGAGGTCAGCGTGTTGCTCTTGGACGATCTCGGCGCGGAGCGCTACTCCGGATGGGTGGGGGAGAAGCTGTTTCAGATCATCAACTATCGCTACCTCCACGAGAAGCCCACGGTGATCACCTCCAACTACGATCTCGAGCAACTTGAAGAGGTTGTGGGCGAGCGGATCGTTTCCCGGATCGTGGAGATGTGCCGGCCTTTCTACTTCTTCGGCCCGGACGTCCGGCTTTTGAAGCGGCAGGCCCGGGTCCCTTGACGGCCTGGAAGGCGGCAATGAAGGAGGCGACAAAAATGACGATCGCGCGTGCGCGAATCTCATCGCCATGGGGCTGGATCGAGGCCGCCGCCTCCCAGCGGGGGCTCACCAGTCTGTTGCTGCCGCGCTGGGAGGAGCCGGCGGGGGATCCCGGGGGTTGGGGCCCCGGAGGGCAGGACGTCTCAAGAAGGGGCGCAGTGGGTGCGGCGGGCGCCGTGGAACAAGGCCAGGCGGACGCAATGGCGGATGCCGCCGCGGGTACGGTGGAGGTCTTGACCCCCGCCGATTCGTTCCAGGTTCAGCTCTTCCGCCAACTTGGCGAGGAACTGAGCGGCTACTGGCGGGGGCGGCCGGTACGCTTCAGGGCCGTCGTGGATCTGGACGGCGCCCCGTCTTTCGCGAGAAGGGTATGGGAGGAGATCAGCGCCGCCATCCCTTTCGGAGAGGTTTGTTCCTACAAGTGGTTGGCGGAGAAGCTCGGGACCCGGGGTTACCGGGCGGTAGGCAGGGCCCTGGGGGCCAACCCCCTGGCCGTGATCATTCCGTGCCACCGGGTCCTGCGGACGGATGGAGGGCTGGGAGGCTATACCGGCGGTTTGCGGTGGAAACGTGAACTCCTGGCCCTGGAGGGGGTAAGGTTCCTTGACCGGGAAAACAGAGGCAGGCCAACAGGGCGCCGGGAAGGCGAAGAGGGGAGCCGGGAAAGCAGACAAGGGCCCGGTTAAGGCAAGGAAATGCGCCGGGGAAACGAACTCCATCGACACCGCGGCGGAGGCGGCCGATCCGGGGCTGCCCGGCGGAAGCGAGGCGGATCCATCCGGGGAACAAGATCCGGGCGGAGCAGGGACGGGGATTGGGGTCATCGACCTGGAAGGGCTGGCCGTTTATTACCACGGCCGCCTGAACTCCGAGGCGCGAGAATACCTCCGCAAGCGGGGCCTCGCCACCGGGACCATAGAACGGTTCCGCCTCGGTTATGACGACGGGGGCCGGATCGGGTTCCTGGGATCGCCAGGTTCGGTAGGTGACTACTTTCGAGGCCGGATCACCTTTCCCATCACTGACCCTTCCGGGCGCACGGTATGCATCGTCGGCCGGTCCATTGACGATACCCCTCCCAAGTACCGGAACCTCCCGGCCCAGCTCACCGGCGTGGACAGTTTCTTCAACGAGGCCGTCCTGGCCGAAAGCGATGTCGTCTTCCTCTGCGAGGGGATCATCGACGCGTTGACCCTGATCCAGGCGGGATTCCCGGCGGCGGCCCTCTTGGGAGCGGCCGGTTTCCAGCCCGGCTGGGTGGAGCGTTTCGCCGGGAAACAGGTCTTCATCTGCTTCGACAGCGACGACCTGGGCCGCAAGGGCCGCGAGATCATTGCCCGCCTGCTCTCCACGGCGGCCAAGGAGATCTACATTCTCACCCTGCCGCAGGGGATCAAGGACGTCAACGATCTCTTCGTCGAGGACGAGGATGCGTTCAACACCTTCTTGTCCCTGGTTCGCTACGCCGTGGAGGGGGGCAAGTACAGCCAGTTCCCGGCCGACATCCGGAGCCTGCCGGCTTTTCTGCAGGAGGTGGTTGAACGAAACCGCGGCAAGCAGACCAGCCTCCCGACCGGTTTCCCGAGTCTCGACGCCGTCCTCAATGGGGGCCTGCAGGAGGGCGTCCATGTCGTCCTCGGCCCTCCGGCCGGCGGAAAGACCAGCCTCCTGAAGCAGATCGCCGATTTCATCGCAGGTAACGGGTTTCCCGTCCTCTTCCTGTCCCTGGAGATGTCCGCTTTCGAGCTGTGGGCCCGCAGCATCGCCAGGCTCCTGCGGGTTAAACCGGGGGATGTGCTGGCCGGAAAGGTTGACCCTGGGGCGGTCGCGGAGGCCAACCAGGGTTACGTCGCGACGGCCGGCCGGATCTGGACCCTGGAAGGGGATGAGGACACGGACCTCGATCTGCTCGCCCACCGCATCAACCAGACCTTTAACGAACTGGGCACCATGCCGGTCGTCTTCATCGATTATCTCCAGCGGCTTTCACCCCCCGCTCATCTCCGCGGGGCGCCCTTCTCCCTGCGCAACAGCGAGGCGATGCTCGGTCTCAAGAGGGTCGCTCGGCACTTCGGGGTCCCGGTGGTCGTCGCGGCCGCGATGGACGCGCCTGAGTACCGTGCGTGCCAGGCGGCCCGCGATGTGCAGGATACTGCCGACGTGATCATGGTCATTGAACGGGCCGCCCCTTCTTACGAAGACGGCGACCGCCAAGAGGCCGAGGTCGAACTGGATCTGGCGGTCACCAAGAACCGCATGGGTTCTCCCGGAAAGATCCGCCTGACCCTCCTTCAGGATTGGGGGTTCTTCACGGAGCGGGGGCGTAAGGAAACTCCGTGAACAATCCGCTGAGTCCCGCGCTGAGCACCGCCGTCATGGCCGGTCTGCGGCGGATCCTTCCTTCGGGCGGGCTCCTCACGGATCTCGAGGACCGGGTCTGCTACGGCTACGACGCCAGCCCGGCGCGTGGCGGGGTCCCCGCGGCCGTAGCCCTCCCCGAGCGGGAGGAGGAGGCGGCCGCGCTTCTGGAACTGGCCTCCCGGGAGGGGATCCCGGTGATCCCCAGGGGGGCGGGGACGGGTCTTTCCGGTGGGTCGGTGCCGCTTGAGGGAAGCCTGGTGGTGGCCCTGAACCGGATGAACATGATCCGGGAGATCGAAACCCAGGACCTCCTGGCGGTCGTTCAGCCCGGGGTGATCACCGGTGAGTTTCAGGCCGCTGTGGAGAAACGCAGCCTCTTTTACCCCCCGGACCCCTCCAGCCTTACCGCCTGCACCCTGGGCGGGAACGCCGCGGAGAACGCCGGCGGGCCGCGGGGCTTGAAATACGGGGTAACCGGCGACTATGTGCTGGGGTTACGGGCGGTGCTCGCCGGCGGGACCGTCCTGCGGGCCGGCGGGCGGACGGTCAAGAACGTGACGGGGTACGACCTGCGGGGTCTTCTGGTGGGATCGGAGGGCACCCTGGGGATCATCACCGAGCTCACCCTGCGACTGCTCCCCAAGCCGGTCGCCAGGCGGACCTTCCTGGCCGTTTTCCCCTCCCTCGAGACGTCGGCGGAGGCGGTGGCCCGGATCATCGAAGCCGGGGCCGTCCCGGCGGCCCTGGAGCTCATGGACGATTACACGATTCGCTGCGTGGAGGAGCACGCCCGGCCCGGCTACCCCGTGGAAGCCGGAGCGGTGCTGCTCATCGAGCTGGACGGCCGCCCCTCGGAGGTGGCGGAGGAGGCCGGCCAGGTCCAGGGGCTCTGCCGGGCGGCCGGGGCCCTCCGGGTCGAGGAAGGCGGGTCTCCTGAGGACTGCGCCCGCTTGTGGGCC
This sequence comes from Bacillota bacterium, assembly GCA_016190305.1. GTDB lineage: Bacteria > Bacillota > JACPQU01 > JACPQU01 > JACPQU01 > JACPQU01. The sequence continues at coordinate 20,863 of JACPQU010000099.1, read as the reverse complement.
GGCCGCAGGGCGGTGGGGGCCGCCGTGGCCCGCCGGAAGCGGGTGAAGATCTCGGAGGACGCCACGGTTCCCCGGAGCCGGGTCCCGGAGATGGTAAGGCGCCTGCGGGAGATCGCCCGCCGCCACGGGCTGGAGATCGCCGTCTTCGGCCATGCCGGGGACGGAAACCTCCATCCCAACATCCTCCTGGACGGGGACAGCCGGGGGGAATTGGACCGGGCCGAGGAGGCCGTGGGAGAGATCTTCACAGCGGCCCTGGAGCTGGGGGGCACCCTTTCGGGGGAACACGGGATCGGCCTGATGAAGGCGCCGTATCTCTCCATGGAAGTCGGGGAGGCCGGGTTGGAGGCCATGGCCAGGATCAAGAAGGCCCTGGATCCGGCTGGGATCCTCAACCCCGGGAAGGCCATCGGGGGACAGGCCGTTGGGCCGGGATCAAAGCCGGGGTCAGGGCCGGGGCCAGGGCCGGGACGGCGGGGCGGAAAGGATCCGGCCGACCGTTGAGCCTGCCGACCCCGGGTAACCCCTCTTTCCCGGCGGGGGAAAGCTCCGCATCCGCCGCCGTCCGCTGCGTCCATTGCGGGCTCTGCCTCCCGGTTTGCCCGTCCTACAGGGCCTTCGGGACCGAAAGCCGCTCACCGCGGGGCCTGCTCATGTTGATCCGATCGTTCCACGAGTCGGGCCTTCCCATCGGGAATGCCTACAAAGACCGAATCGCTTCGTGCCTGCTGTGCAAGGCCTGCGGCGCGGCATGCCCCTCGGGCCTTCACCCTGACGAGATCGTCTTGGCCGGCCGGGCGGAATCGGCCGCCTCGGGGCTCCCTTTCGCCAAGAGATTCCTCTTCAGACTGCTTGCTGACCGCCCCCGCCTGGAGGCGGTGCTGCGCCTGGGGGCCCGGTTCCAGGGTCTTTTCCTGGCTTCTTCACGCCCCGGAAAGGGGCCCGCCCCCTGCACGAACGGCCTCCGGCGCCCCCGGTTCCCCTGGCGGCCCTGGCTCCTGCATCCGGCGCGGATGCTCCCCGGCCTGGCGCCTGTGACCCTGTACCGGATCGCGGCGGCCTCCCGCCGCCCGTCGTCCATTCCCACGCCCGTAGCCCGCGTGGCCTACTTTCCGGGATGCATGACCGAGTTCATCTATCCCGGCCAGGGCCTGGCGGTGATCGATCTCCTCGAGGCCCACCGGGTGGAGGTGGTGCTCTCCCGTGACTTTCAATGCTGCGGGACCCCGGTCCTGGCCCACGGGGACCCGGCGACCGCCTCCCTCCTCGCCGCCCGCAACCAGGAGGTCATGGACCGGCTCTTCACCTCCGGGGTGGAGGCGGTGGTCACGGGGTGCGCCTCCTGTGCCGGCACCCTGAAGGGGTATCCCGCGCTGGAGGGGGGAAGAGTCTACGATGCCGCCGAGTTCCTCGTCGAGGCGATCGGGCTCCGGTCCCCCCGCCGGGAATGTTCCGGACGGGTGGCGTACCACGATCCATGCCATGCCCTGCATGGGCAGGGCGTCTCCCGGTCCGCCCGGCGCCTCCTGGCCGCCGCCGGCTTCGAGCCGGTGGAGCCCCCCCGCCCCGGGAGTTGCTGCGGGGGGGCCGGATCCTTCAGCCTGGCCCACCCGGAGCCCTACCTCACCCTGAACGACACCCGGATCGACGACCTGGCATCCACCGGCGCCGTGACCGCCGCTTCGGCCTGCCCCTCCTGCGTGATGCACCTGGCCGACGGCGCGGCCAGGCGCGGCCTGGGAATGGCGATCCGGCACCCTGTCGAGCTGGCGGCGGAGGCTTACCGCAAAAACTAGACCGGAACCAAACCGTAAAAACTGGCGGGCTTGTCCCACTGGCGGTAACCGCCGTTCCGGATTCCGGAACTAAGGGGCCTTGCGAACGAGAGGGCGGACCCGGAAGAGGGCACATTAGACTGGATGGTAGATTTGATCCGGTCATGAAGAGGAGCGCGCGAAGGACCTGCCAAGGGCGCGCCAGGCCGGGTCAGGGTGGTGGAACCCTTGGATCTGGCGGTCAACTACTGGAGCCGGGAAGCGGGAGTCCAGATGTGGCGGGACTGGCCCGAGGACAGCATCACGGCCGACCTGGCCGGGATGAAGGCCCTGGGGATCCGGACGGTCCGCTTCTTCCTGCTCTGGCCGGACTTTCAACCGGAGCCCTTCCGCCTTGACGAGATCGCCCTCCAGCGACTCGGACGCTTTCTCGATCTCTGCTCCCGGCACGGGCTGTCCGCGTGCCCCACCTTCTTCACCGGCCACATGAGCGGCGAGAACTGGGATGTCCCATGGCGGCGCGGGGCCGACCCCTACACCGACCCCTTTCTCCTGCGGGCCCAGGCCTATCAGGTCCGCCGCATCGCCTCCCTTTTCGGGGGCCATCCCGCCGTCGCTTGCTGGGATCTCGGCAACGAGCCGGACCTGGTCGCCAGGCCCAGACATGCGGATGACGCCGAGAGCTGGGCGGCCTTTCTGAAGGGCGAGATCCGGGCCGCGGGAGGGCGGCAGCCGCTGACCGTCGGGATCCACTTCCCTTCCCTGGCCGGCGACAACGGGTTTCATGCCGACGGGATGGGGAGGGTGTGCGACCTGGTCTCCATGCATGCCTATCCTTTCTACACCCCTCTCTGCCCCGGGCCGGTGGACTCCTTCCGGAGCACGCTCCTGCTGCCCTTCGCCTGCCGCCTGACCGCCGCGCTTTCAGGAAAACCGGTACATTTCTCGGAGTTCGGATTGACCGCTTCATGGGTTTCGGAAGCCACGGAGGGAAGTTTCATGGCGGCCGCCCTTGCCTCCCTTTTCATGGCGGGAGCGGCCGGGGCGGGGGCCTGGTGCTGGGGGGACTTCCGCCGTCCGGCGCGGCCGCCCTACAACTCGGCGCCGTTCGAGGCGAGCTTCGGCCTGGTCCGGGCGGACGGAGAACCGCGGCCGTCCGCCCTGGTCTGGCGGGATTTCAGCCGCGCGCTCGCGGCTCTAGGAGTGCCTTCGGGCCTGGGAGTGCCTGCGGCCCTGGAAGCGCCTTCGGCCCTCTCCGAAGCCCCCGTTCGCCCGCCGGCGCTGCCTGCGCTGCCGGCCCCGCTCCCGGCCGGGGGGCCGAGAACCGGGATCCTGGCGCCCAGACGGTACTACGAGGCCCTGGAGATCGATCCGGGGGAGTTCGCGGCGGCGGCCTTCGGCGCTTTCACCCTGGCCTCCGGCGCCGGGCTGGATCCATGTTTCGTCCCCCCCGGCGCTCCTTTCGAGGATTACGATTTGCTCATCGCTCCTTCGATCCGGGAGAGGGGACACCTCTACCATGAGGACTGGGAGCGGCTGGCCGTTTTCGTCCGGAAAGGGGGAACGCTCCTGTGCAGCTACAACGGGGTCGCCTGGACCGGGGCGGAGGAGCTTTTCGGCTACCGGGTGGAGTCCCCGCGGAGGTGCGATGTGGAAAGGGATTCGCTGCGCAGCAGCCGGAATGTGACCGCGGCTTCCGGGGCCGGCAACGGGGCCGGTATCGGGGCCGCTGCCGGGGTAAGGATCGCGGACGGGCCGGAGGAGGTAAGATCCGGGGACATTTCCGGTGATCTTACAGGCCTGCAGGGCGAGCGGCTCCTGCTGGTGAGGCCGGATGCAGCGGAGACGTTGGCCGAGGGGGAACGCATGGTATTCCTCAAGAATCGTTTTGGAAACGGCACGGCCTTCTTTCTGAACGCTCCCTGGGAACGGGTTCTGGTGCGGGATCCGGGACCTTTTCCGGCTGAAGCGCATCTTCTCCCCTACCGGATCGCGGCGGCGTCCGCCGCCGCTGCTTCGCCCAAGCACAACGGTCCGACGCTCTGGACGAGCTGGAACGTCCGTGCCGGGCTCCGGAAATGCCCCGACGGGCTTGCCCTGGTAGCGGTGAACCACCACCCCGTCTCCGGGAGCTTGGAGTTCCTGCCGGGGCCGGCGGGTCTCGCGGGGGCGGAGGAACTCTTCCGTCACGGCCGGGTTGAGGTCACGTCCTCCCAACGCCTTGAACTGGGACCCTCCGCGGTGTGGATCGCCCGCTTGAACACCGCGGGTTGAGTCGGCGGCCGGCTCTTCTCCGGATGAGTCCCACCTGCTAAAGATGAATTCCGTGTATGTTAAAATAATAAACGTATGACGTCGCCGGGTCGCCGCCGCAACGCGCGGCGGCTTGATCCGCCCGCCGGATCAACCGGGCTCCCAACGGAGGATTCATTTGTCTTCCTTGCTTCGGCTGCTGGGATGGATCTTACCTTACCGCCGAAAGGCCCTAGGCACAGTCCTCGGTTCCATGGCAGCCAACGGCCTGCAACTGGCGGGGCCGGCCATCCTGGCCTTTGCGGTCGACCAGGCGATCACCTCCTGGCAGGCCCGCTTGTTGCTGCCGGCGGCGCTCGCCCTTGTAGGGGTGGCCCTGCTGAAGGCCCTCTCTCTTGCCGTCAACCGGTACCTGATTGAACTGGTTTCCCAGCGGGTGATCTTCGACTTGCGCAACGCCCTCTATGCCCACCTGCAGCGGCTTTCCTTCAGTTTCTATGATCGGACGCCGACCGGTGAGCTGATGAGCCGGGTGACGTCGGACGTGGAGACCACCCGCCGGTTCATCGGCTTCGGGATCCCCCAGTTGGTGACCACCGTGGTGCTGACGGCGGGGATCGTGACGGCCATGATCCTGACCCACTGGAAGCTCGCCCTGATCACCCTGGCGGCGGTGCCGGCCATGGGGATCGCCGCCAGGGAGTTCGGCCGGCGCATCCGGGGATCCTATCTCAAAGTCCAGGCGCAGCTCGGCCGGCTGACCACGGTCCTGCAGGAGAGCCTCGCGGGGGTTCGGGTGGTGCGGGCCTTCGGTGGCGAAAAGGTCGAGGAAGCCAGGTTCGACCGGGAGAACGAGGTCTACCTGGACCACAACTTGGCGGCGGTCAAGATCTGGGCGGCTTACGCTCCGATGCTGACTTTCCTGGCCGGGGTGGGCACCGCCTTCGTCCTGCTCTACGGGGGAAGGGAGGTGGCCTCCGGCCGCCTGACCTTGGGGGAGCTCTTCGCCTTCAACGCCTACCTGCTCCTCTTCGCCCACCCCATCCGCGGTCTCGGCTTCGTCATCGGCAACCTCGAGCAGACGGTGGCCTCTTCCCGGCGGATCTTCGAACTGCTGGACACGGTCCCCGAGATCAAGGACGCCCCGCGAGCCCGGGAGCTGAAGCATTGCCGCGGGCGGGTGGCCTTTGAAAAGGTGACCTTCGGTTACCCCGGCGGGCAAGAGGTCTTGAGGGACTTCCAACTGGAGGTGGAACCGGGGGAGCGGGTGGCCGTGGTCGGTCCCACCGGATGCGGCAAGACCAGCGTGATCCAACTCCTTCCCAGGTTCTACGACCCCCGGGAAGGCCGGATCACGGTGGACGGCCAAGACCTGCGGGAGATCAAGCTGACCAGCCTCCGCAGGCAGATCGCCCTGGTCGCCCAGGAGCCCTTCCTGTTCTCCACGACCGTCCGGGAGAACATCGCCTACGGGCGGCCGGGTGCGTCGGCGGAAGAGGTGGAGGCCGCGGCCAGGTCCGCCCAGGCCCATTCCTTCATCGAGGGACTACCCCAGGGGTACGATACCCCGGTCGGCGAGCGGGGGGTCAATCTCTCCGGCGGCCAGAAGCAGCGGATCGCCATCGCCAGGGCCATCCTGATGGATCCCCCGATCCTGGTGCTGGACGAGTGGACCTCCAGCCTGGACAGCGAGACCGAGTTCATGGTGGCGGAGGCCCTGGAGAACCTGGTCCAAGGGCGGACCACCTTCCTGATCAGCCACCGGCCCTTCACCCTCCGGCTGGCCCAACGGATCGTTGTCCTTCAGGAAGGGAGCATCATCCGGGAGGGCGGGCAGGAGATCCTCGGCGAGGTGGTGGCCGCCGGATGAAAACCTCTCCAGGGATCCTCGACCGCGAAGAACTGGAAGCCCGCGACCTGGATCTCAACGTCGTCCGCCGCCTTTGGGGCTACGTGTGGCCCTTCCGCACCGCCCTGGCGGCCGGGCTCCTGCTGATGATCGTATCGTCCGCCGCCGCCCTGGCGGGACCGTACCTGGCCAAGGTGGCGATCGACGACCACATCGTAGCCGGTGATCCGGCCGGTCTGGGGAATGTGGTCCTGCTCTTCATAGGCGCCCACATGGCGGCCTGGCTCAGCTCCTTCGGGAACACTTACCTGACGGCATGGATCGGGCAGCACGTGATCGCCGGGCTTCGGCGGGACCTCTTGTCCCATACCCTCCGGCTGTCTTTCCGGTTTTATGATCGCTTTCAAACCGGCCGTCTCCTCTCCCGCCTGACCCACGACGTGAACGCGATGAGTGAGGTGCTCTCCTCGGGGATCGTCCAGGCCTTCGGGGATGTGCTGATCCTGACCGGCACCGTCGCCGTCATGTTCTCCATCAACGCTCCCCTGGCGGCGGCGAGCCTCTCGGTTTTCCCGCCCCTGATCGTGGCGGTGCTGTTATTCAGGATCCGTGCCCGCCGGGCTTACCACAAGGTCCGCCGCCGGATCGCCGTGATCAACGCCGACCTGGCGGAGAGCATCTCCGGGGTCCGGGTCGTGCAGTCCTTTACCCGGGAGGAGCGGAACCGGGAGGACTTCCGCCGGATCAATGACCTGAACTTCGAGGCCAACATGGAAGCCGCCGCCGCTCATTCCATCTTCATCCCGGTGGTGGAGTTCCTCGCCGCCGCCGCCACGGCCCTCGTGATCTGGTACGGCGGAGGGCAGATCCTTCAGGGACGCCTGACGACCGGCGAGTTATTCGCATTTCTCCTTTACCTGGCCAGGTTTTTCTCCCCGGTACGGGAACTCAGCCACTTTTACAGCATGCTCCAGGGGGCGATCGTCTCCGGCCAGCGGGTCTTCGAGATCCTCGACCAGGACCTCGAGATCACCGAAAAGCCGGGGGCGCTGCCCGCCCCTGAACATCCCGTCCCAGTGGCCTTCGACCGGGTCACCTTCGGCTACGATCCGAGCCGGCCGGTGCTCACCGGTCTCAGCCTGGAGATCGACGCCGGCCGGACGGCGGCGGTGGTGGGGGCCACCGGCGCCGGGAAGACCACCCTGGCCTCCCTGTTATGCCGTTTCTATGATCCCGGAGAGGGCCGGATCCTCCTGGGCGGGGTTGACCTCCGGGAACTCAGTCTCCCTTCCCTGCGGCGGTCGGTGGGGATCATCCTGCAGGATACCTTTCTCTTCTCAGGGACGGTGGAGGAGAATATCGCCTACGGGCGTCCGGAGGCCTCACCCGGGGAGATCCGGGAGGCAGCCGCCGCCGTGGGGGCGACCGCCTTCATCGAGGCGCTTCCCGCCGGCTGGCGGACCGAGGTGGGTGAGAGAGGAACCAGGCTTTCAGCAGGCCAGCGCCAGTTGATCGGTTTCGCCCGGGCCCTGCTCAAGAACCCGCCGCTGTTGATTCTTGATGAAGCCACCTCCTCCGTCGATCTCGCCACCGAGAAGACCATCCTCGGTGCCGTGGAGGCGCTGCGCCGGGGCCGCACGACCCTGATCATCGCCCACCGGCTGGCCACCGTCCACGGGGCCGACGTTGTCTTCGTCCTTGACCAGGGCCGCCTGGTGGAGCAGGGCAAACACGAAGAACTTATCGCCCGAGAGGGCACCTACCACCGCCTCTACCACCGCCAGTTGAGCGCCGGGTGAACGACGGTTGGGTTGAACGAACTCTCTCCCGTCAGGGAAAGGAAGTCACCCCGCGGTGTGGAAATACTTCCAATCTTGTTTCCTTTTATTTATTGATCGGGGTCACTCATCATTGATGAGCAAAAATCCTCTGTGCCTGAGGCCGGCTTATTACTGCTGATCGCTGCATAGATTCGGAGGATCGCGCATGCGGATCACCGGGATCGAGACCTTGCTCGTTTCCCTGCCTACCCGGAGGCCCCACCGGTGGGCAAGCAAGATGAAAGCGCCCATCGGGGTGCACGTCATCCTCAAGACCCACACCGACACCGGCCTGGTGGGTTACGGGGAAGCCCCCGTGACCGCCACCTGGGGCGGTGCCCACATGATGTACTACGGTGAAACTCCCGCTACGGTGACCCACGTCATCAAGAGCTACCTCTTTCCGGCCGTCGAAGGACAGGACCCTCGCGACCTGGAGTTGCTCCATGCGCGGATGAACAAGGTGATCAAGGGGCACCCGTACGCGAAGGCGACGGTGGATATGTCCCTGTTCGATCTCGCCGGCAAGGCCCTCGGCGTTCCGGCCTATGTCCTCCTGGGGGGTTGCTTCCGCCGCCGGGTTCCGGTGACCCACAGCCTGGGGATCATGGAGACCGACAAGACGGTGGAAGAGGCCAGGGCCGCGGTGGCGGAGGGGATCAAGACCCTGAAGCTCAAGTGCGGGGTTGACCCGAATCATGACCTGGAGGTCATGCGCGAGGTCCGGAAGGCGGTCGGGGACCGGGTGCAGATCCGGGTCGACGCCAACGAGGGGTGGCCCGGGGTCAGGGAATCGATCCGGATCATCCGCGAGATGGAGGCTTACGGCCTTTTCCTGGCGGAGCAGCCGGTGGCCGGTTACGAGGAACTCGCCCGGGTGGCCCGGGCCGTCGACACCCCGGTGATGGCCGACGAGAGCGCCTGGACGCCCCAGGACGTCCTCCGGCTGGCGTCCATCGGGGGGGCCGACCTCATCTCCCTTTACGTCACCAAGCCCGGCGGTCTGCTCCCCGCCCGCAAGGTCGGGGTGGTCGCCGAAGCGGTGGGGATCGCCTGCGATATCGGGGGTTCCATCGAGATGGGCATCGGCAACGCCGCCAACCTGCACCTGGCCGCGTCGGTTCCGCCGGCTTCCCTCCCGTCGGTCCTCCCGGTTTCCGCCCCTGCGGAGTCCGCGCCCACCGCCATCGCGGGCCGCTATTACCTTGACGACGTGGTGAAGCAGCCCTTCCACTACGAGGACGGATGCCTGGGAATCCCGGAGGGTCCCGGGCTGGGTGTGGAAGTTGACGAGGCCAAGCTGGAGCGGTATCGCTTGAAGCCGGGGGAGTCGGGGTTTGCCCAGGAAGATAGCGATTCTCGGAGCGGGTAACGGGGGGCTGGCGGCGGCGGGCCATGGCTGTCTCGCCGGTTGCGAGGTCCGCCTTTTCAACCGAAGCCCGAGGCGTTTGGAGCCCCTTCTCCACCGCGGGGGTTTTGAGATCGACGGGGTCCTGGGAAAAGGGTTCGTACAGCCGGCGGTAATCACCGGCGATGTGGGAGAGGCCGTTTCAGGGGCGGAATTGATCATGGTCGCCGTCCCGGCCAGCGGCCACGCCTACTATGCCGGACTCCTGGGAGAGCATCTCACGGACGGCCAGTCCGTCCTGCTCAACCCTGGGAGCACGGGTGGGGCGCTGCACTTTTCGGCCGCGCTTAGGAAGATGGGGGTCACGGGCGACGTAAAGATCGTGGAGACCAGCACCCTCACCTACATCTGCCGGCTCACCAAACCTGACCAGGTATCCATATACTCCATCGGCCGGCGCATACCGGCCGCCTCGTTCCCCGGGAAGCATACCGCTTCGGCGGTTGCTTCCTGGGGATTTCTCTATCCGGGACTGGCCGCCGCCCGGAACGTGCTGGAAACCTCCCTGAACAACATCAACGCCGTGATCCATCCGCCGGGGGTGATCCTGAACGCGGGGCGCATCGCCGTGACCGGTGGTGATTTTTACTACTATTATGAGGGTTTTCCGCCGGACCTCGCCCGGGTGGTGGAAGTCCTGGACGAAGAGCGCCTGGCGCTGGGCCGCGCCCTTGGTCTTTCGCTGCCGGCCTTCGTGGCCCTCTTTCACCAGGTGGGCTCCACCAGTGACGCCGCCTTGACCGGCGGGACCGTGGCCGGGGCGATGCTGGAGAGCGCGCCCAACCGCTGGATCAAGGCTCCCGGGGACTTCCAGCACCGCTACCTGTCCGAGGATATCCCTTACGGCCTGGTGCCCATGGCGGAACTGGCGGGCTTGGCCGGGGTATCCACCCCGGTCGTCGACGGCCTGATCGCCCTGGCTTCCGCCCTCTCCGCGAGGAACTACCGGGCCGAGGGGCTCACCCTGGAGCGGATGGGATTGGACGGGCTCTCCCTCGCGGAGATCCCGGCTTTTCTTGCAGAAGGGTATTGAGCCTGGCTTTTTCAAGGGGGAGAAAGACTTGAAGGAAGAGATCGTCGGACGCCTCCGCGGATTGGCCCGCGAAGCCGGGCTGCAGGCCCTGATCGCCATGTCCCCGGAGAACTTCGCCTACAGCATGGGGGTTTTGATCCCATCCCAGTTGACGGTCCGGAGCCGCCACGCCCTGGGGATCATCCCGGTGGAGGGCCCCGATCCCACGATCATCGCGGTGGACATCGAGGAGCCGGTGGCCCGCGAGCGGGCCTGGTACGGAGAGATCCGCACCTACAACGAGTTCACCCAGGATCCCATGAATCTCCTGGCCGACTGCCTGGCGGAACTGGGGCTGGGGACCGGCCGCGTCGGGATCGAGGTGGATTACCTTCCGGCCAGGGCCCGCGACGCTCTCGCCGCCCGCCTTCCCCATGCCTCCATCGAGGCCGCCGACGGGTTTTTCCTGACAGCGAGGCAGCGGAAGACCGCCGGCGAGATCGAACGGATCCGGATCATCGGGCGGCTGGCCGCCGAGGTGCTGGAGGGCGCCTTGCGGGAAGCCCGTCCCGGGATGACCGAGGCCGACCTGGGCCGCCGGATCACCGGCGCTTACCTGGGGGGAGGAGGAGACCGGCTCACCATGCTGGTGGTGGGTTCCGGTGAGCGAAGCACCCTGGCCAACGCCGCTCCCACCCGGAGGGTGCTGCAACCCGGAGATCTCCTGCGGGTGGACGTCATCGGCACCAGGGAGTACTACTACTCGGACTTCTGCCGGACCGCGGTGGTCGGGAAGGCCTCCGCCGAGCAGGAGCGAACCTGGGGCCTGCTCTTTTCCGCCCGGGACCGGCTGATCGAAGACCTTCGCCCCGGTGTCGGGACCGGCGAACTGTACCGAAGCTATGCCGCCTTCATGGCTGAGCATGGCCTCCCCGTGATTAACTTCGTGGGTCACGGCCTCGGCCTCACGCTTCACGAGGAGCCTTACGTGGGTAGATACGGCTCCACCATCCTTGAAGAAGGCATGACCCTTTGCATCGAGCCCATGTGCTTCCTCCCCGGCCGGGGGGGGTACCAGGTGGAGGATGAGATCCTGATCACCGGGGACGGCTGCGAGGTCCTGACCGCCGAGAGCTGGTCCCGGAAGCTTTTTGAGATTTCCTGATCCAAGCTCTCTGATTCAAGAGGGCAGCCTGATTCGAGAAGATCGGCTGACTCGAGAACCCCGAGGTGACCAGATGAAGACATCCAGGATCGTGACGACCGTCGATTCCCATACCTGCGGTGAGCCCACCAGGGTGGTTACCGCCGGGATCCCTCCGGTGCCGGGCGAATCCATGGCCGCCAAGAAGCAATACCTGGAAAAGCACCACGACGGCCTGCGGACGCTCCTGGTCCGGGAGCCGCGGGGGCACAACGACATGGTCGGCGCCGTGCTCACCGAACCCGTCACGCCGGGGGCTGTCTGCGGGATCGTCTTCTTCAACGGAGGCGGGTTCCTCGGCATGTGCGGCCACGGCACCATCGGGGCCGTAACCAGCCTCCTGGAGACGGGCGTCCTCCCGTGGCCCAAGGGGACTTCCATGGAACTCCTGCTGGATACGGCGGCCGGGCCCATCCCGTGCCGCGCCGAGGTCAAGGACGGCAAGGTGCGCCGGGTGACCTTCCGCAACGTTCCTTCCTTCCTGGAGGCCTCCGGGGTGGAGGTCAACATCCCCGGGATCGGGACGGTCAAGGCTGACATTTCCTTTGGAGGAAGTTTTTTCGGGATCGTCGAAGCGGATGACATGGGGATGCGGGTGGAGCCGGCGGCTCTCTACCGCCTGCTGGAGGTGGGCGGAGCCATCCGTAGGGCCCTCAACGGGCGCGTGGAACCGGTGCACCCGGAGCGGCCCAACCTCAAGGGGGTCGAACTGGTGGCGATCTACGGCCCGCCCGGCGGAGCCGAAGCCTCGGCCCGCAACATCGTGGTCTTCGGAGCGGGCCAGAGCGATCGGTCCCCCTGCGGAACGGGGACCTGCGCCCGGATGGCCCAGCTCCACGCCCGCGGGCGTCTCCGGACCGGGGAGGAGTACGTGTCCGAAAGCATTCTCGGGACCCTCTTCCGGGGCCGGATCGTGGGGGAAACCACGGTCGGCGGGCGGGCGGCGGTGATCCCGGAGGTCACCGGGGAGGCTTACCTGACGGGATTTCACCAGTTTGTCGTGGATCCCCGCGACCCGCTGGCCGACGGGTTCCGGCTGGGCCCCGGATAACCCGCTTCCAGGCGCGCTTGGAGGTCGGGCGGCGCGTTGGGCGGCTGTCCAGCGGTTGTTCAGTGGCGGCCGGCCTTGATGAAACCGGGAGCAATCCGGGGGGCCTGGTACATTCCGGAGGACGCGTTCATTCCCAGAGAAAGGAGGGGAGCACGTGCCATACATTTTCGTCCAGATGTGGTCGGGGAAAACCGAGGATCAGAAGCGCCAGCTTGCCAAGGCTATCACCGATGCCATGGAGAACATCGGCAAGGTGACCCGGGAGAACGTCTGGGTCGTCTTCGAGGACGTGGAGAAGTCCAACTGGGCCATCGGGGGACAGCTTGCTTCCGAAATGAGCAAGGGTTAAAGGCTGAAATCGGGGGCGGCCTGCTGCGGTTCCAGGCCGTCCCCGAGCCGGGTCCGGAAGTCCGGCACGTGTTCTTGGGTCGCTCCGGTCGCCGGTGGACAGTCCGTGAACGGTAACCAACCTGTGAAGAGTACGAAAAGGAACTTTCGTAATTCGTGGTGAAGAGCATCTGGTTGGATTCTCTGCTAAAAAACCTGCAGCGATCCTTTGAAAGCATCCTCAATTGACCAATCGCCGGGCTCCCGACGTCGTTCGAACGGGACTGGGCGCTGGTTGCGGTTTCCCAGGACTGTACAGGGATTTAGACAGCAGCTCAGATAGGGGGTTATCATCCTTGGCACAGGACATGCGTACCTACTTGGCCGATCTTGAGGCCGCGGGCGAGTTGGTCAGGGTCACCAGGGAGGTCGATCCCGACCTCAACATGGGGGGGCTGGCCTTTCAGGCGGCCAGCAGGCTGAACAAGGCGGTCCTTTTTGAAAACATCAGCGGGCATCCCGGCTGGAAGGCCGCCAGCTACATCTGCGGGAGCCGGAGCAAGCTCGCCGTGTCCCTCGGGACCACGTCGGGAAAGTTTCTACAGGAACTGCGGTCCCGGCTGCAAAAAGGACTGACCCCCATACGAATGGTCGACGACGGCCCGGTCAAGGAGATCATCATGAAGGGTTCCGATGTCGACATGACCCGGATCCCGTTTCACAAGATGGCCGACGCCGACGCCGGACGTTATTCCGGCTCCGGGATGCACCTCGTCAAGGATCCCGAAACGGGGGTCCGGAACATCTCCCTGCACCGGAACCAGCTTCAAGGACCGAACCAGCTCGGGATCCTCATCGCCCCCACCCGGCACCTCCACATGGTCTACCAGAAGTACGAGGCCATGAACAAGCCGATGCCGGTGGCGGTGGTCTACGGGCATCACGCGGCCTATTACCTGGCCGCCAACTATACCGCGTCCTACGACGTGGACGAGCTGGAGGTCGCCGGCTCGATCCTGGGTGAGCCGGTGGAGATGGTCAAGTGCGAGACCATCGACCTGGAGGTCCCCGCCCACGCCGAGATCGTCGTCGAGGCGGAGATCCCTCCTCACAAGCGGATCGTGGAGGGGCCGTTCACCGAGCACACCGGGTACTCCAGGGCCGGCGCCGGCCTTAACCCCTACCTGGAAGTCAAGTGCATCACCATGCGGCGGAACGCCGTTTACTACGCCCTCCAGGGGGGAAGGCCCATCGCCGAGTCCCAGGTCCTGGACGGGGCGCCCATGGAGATGGTGCTCTTCGAGCGGCTCAAGGACGTGGGGGGCTTCGTTAACCTCAAGGACGTGGTGGTGCCTCCCTACGTCGGGGGCGCCCACCTGGTGATCATCCAGTTGGCGCCGAGGGTGGAAGGGGAGGTCAACGACGTGTTGATGGCCGCCCTTTCCAGCCAGTACATCCACCCGCGGATCGTCATCGCGGTGGACGAGGACGTCGATCCCCACGATCCCCAGCAGGTCTTCTGGTCCCTCTCCACCAGGTGCAACCCGGCCACGCACACCTTCGTCGTTCCCGAGACCAAGGGCCTGACCCTTGACGCCTCGGCCAGGCTGGTCAGCCCCCCCGGGGTCTTCCCCCAGATCAGGCTGGGTTCCAAGATGGGGATCAACGCCTGCAAGCCTCCGGTCCGGCTGGCGGAGGAGCGGGAGGAGCACCGGATCAGCGTCCCCCAGGGGATGGGGGAATACCGGATCGAGGATTTTGTCACCTAATTAAAGAAAAACCGTGGAAAAGATCATCCGTGATCACCGTGCGGGGAGGGTCCTATGTCCTTCGAACCAGTCGTCTGGAAGATGTTCGGCCTCCGGACCATCACAGCAACCGTCAGCCTCCTGGCCTCCCTGGCCATGCTCCACTTCAACCAGGTGGACAAGGCGGTGGCCATCAACAACTATATCGCCGTCCTGAACACCGTGGCTTTCGCCGTCGTCGGCGGGCTCGGCGTGGCCGCGCTCCTGGCCGCCTACCCTCCGTATAAGATTGCGATGGTCGTGATCGGCATCCTGCTGACCTATTTCGGAACCAAGGCTTAGGGCCGGGATCCGACAATCCCGGCATTCGTCAGGGGGGGTTATTGATGGGTCATTTCGATTACCTGGCGCCGAAAACCCTTGCGGAGGCCCTCGGGGCTCTCCAGGATCGGGGTTCCGGGGCCGCGGTCCTGGCGGGGGGCACCGATCTGCTCGTCCAGCTCAAGCAGCGGAAACGGGATCTCTCTTGCCTGATCTCAGTCGGCAGCCTGCCTGAGCTGAAGGGGATCCGGAAGACCCCGGACGGAATGCTGTCCGTCGGGGCGGCTACCCCCCTGGGCGAGATCGTCTCCGCCGCCGGCCTCAGCCGCGAGGCGGCCTGCCTGGCGGAAGCCGCCCGGAAGGTGGGTTCGAGCCAGGTCCGTAATTTGGCCACCCTCGGTGGAAACCTTTGTAACGCTGCGCCTTCGGCGGATACCGCGCCGGTCCTGCTGGTCATGGAGGCCGGGGCCAGGATCGCCGGGCCCGGCAAGGAACGGGTGGTTCCCTTGGAACATTTCTTCACCGGCCCCGGGGCGACCGTCCTCCAGCCCGGGGAGATCCTTGTAGCGGTGGAGATCCCCCAGGCGCCGGCGGGTTTCGCCGCATCGTACATCAAGCACAGCGTCCGCCGGGCCATGGATATCGCCTTCGTGGGCGTGGCGGCCCTGATGGTTCCAGGGGCCGACGGGGCCGGGGCGGCCAGGGTCAGGATCGGCCTGGGCGCGGTTTCTCCGACCCCGATGCGGGCCCGAAAGGCCGAGGCGGCGCTGGAAGGACAGCCCTTCTCGGTGGAACTGGCGGCCCGAGCCGGGGAGATCGCCGCCACCGAGTGCAGCCCTATCACCGACCTCAGGGCTTCCGCGGAATACCGCCGGGAGATGGTGGCGGTTCTGACCAGGCGGGCGCTGGTGGCCGCCTGGGAAAGCGCGCAAGGGGGTGCAGCCCGTTGAAGAAGCCGATTACCCTGAACGTGAACGGTGAATCCCACCGCCTGGAGGTTCCGGTTCACCGGACCCTGGTCGACGTGCTCCGGGACGACCTGGGCCTTACCGGAACCAAGAAGGGCTGCGACATGGGTGAGTGCGGGGCGTGCACCGTCCTCCTGGATGGAAAGGCCGTCAACTCCTGCCTCGTCCTGGCGGTCCAGGCCGACGGCCGGCAGGTGACCACCATCGAGGGCCTGGCGGTGAACGGGAAGCTCGACCGGCTCCAGGAGACCTTCATCGAGCACGGGGCGATCCAGTGCGGATTCTGCACCCCGGGGATGATCCTCTCGGCCAAGGCTCTCCTGGCGGAGAACGCCAAGCCCACCGAGACCGAGGTGCGGGAGGGTCTTGCCGGAAACCTATGCCGGTGCACCGGGTACGTCAAGATCGTGGAGGCTGTGCTCGCCGCGTCCGGGAGCCCGGATCAAGCCGGTAGCCCGGAACAGAAGGAGAAAGATTGATCCGGGGGGGCGCCTCACTCGGATCTCCGTCGAATCACCGTTAGGAGGGGGAAAAGTGCCTGACTTTTCGGTCGTCGGCCGGGGGGTTACGCGCCTCGACGCCCGGGCCAAGGCCCGCGGCGAGACCAGATACCTGGGGGACATGTCCCTTCCCGGGATGCTGCACGGGAAGATCCTGCGGAGCCCCCATCCCCATGCCCGCATCGTCGGGATCGATTGCCGCCGGGCCCTTTCCCTGGCCGGCGTCAAGGCCGTCGTTACCGGCAGGGATCTGCCTCCGCACAAGTACGGCTACCTGGTGCAGGATGAGCTCATCCTGGCCCGCGACCTGGTGCGCTTCGCGGGAGAGGAGGTCGCCGCGGTGGCCGCGGTGGATGAGGACACCGCCCAGGAGGCCCTGGACCTGATCCGGGTCGAATACGAGGTGCTCCCCGCCGTCTTCGAGATGGAGGACGCCATGGCCGAGGGAGCCCCCCGGATCCACGATGTCGAGCGGAACATCGCCTCCCGGGTCGTCATCAATCGGGGCGATGTGGAGCGGGGCTTTCAGGAGGCCCACCTGGTCATGGAGGACCGTTTCACCACCCAGAGCGTCCATCAGGGCTATCTTGATCCCGTGTCCTGCATCACCCGGTGGGAGGATGACGGGAGCCTGACCATTCACGGGGTCACCCAGGCCCCCTTCATCCAGCGTGAGGTGATGGCCGCGTCCATCGGCCTCGCCCCGGAGCAGATCCGCGTGATCCAACCCGCGGCCGGCGGCGGCTTCGGCGGGAAGCTCGACCAGAAGGTCTGGGTGATCGCGGCCGTTCTGGCCCGAGCCGCCGGAAAACCGGTCCGGCTGATCCTCTCTTACGAGGAGGAACTGACCGCCGGCCGGCCCCGCGTCCCCCTGGTCATCGACCTCAAGATGGGCTTCGCCCGGGACGGCCTGATCAAGGCCAAGGACACCGGCATCCTGGCGGATAACGGGGCTTACTGCAGCTACGGCCCCGGGGTCATCAGCGTGGCTTCCCACCGCTCCGACTCCCTTTACCGCTATCCGGCGGTGCGTTGCGACGCCAAGCTGGTCTACACCAACAAGACACCCACGGGGGCCTACCGGGGGTTCGGAAACCCCCAGGTGCACTTCGCCGTGGAGTCCCTGATCGATCGGGCGGCCGTGGAACTGGGGATCGACCCCGCGGAAATCCGGCTGCGCAACGCCGTCCAGAAAGGCGAGGTGACCATCCACGGCTGGGTGCTGAAGAGCTGCGCCCTGGACGAGTGCATCAAGCAGGCCATGGATGCCTCCGCCTGGAAAGAGAAGCGTTCCCGGCTGGGGCCGGGGCGGGGGCTGGGGATGGCCTGCATGGTCCACGTCAGCAGCAACCGGGCCAGCTACCGCCCCTTTGACGGCGCCTCGGCCCTGGTGAAGCTGGAAGGGGATGGAGGCGCGGTTCTGACCTGCGGGGAGGTCGACTTCGGCCAAGGCAACTTTACCGCCTACGCCCAGATGATCTCCGAGGAACTGGGGATCCGGCCCGACCAGGTGAAGGTCTTGCCCCCGGACACCAGCATCTCCACCTTCGGTCTGGGCAGCAGCGGAAGCCGGGAAATCTTCATCGGGGGCGGCGCCGTCCGGCTGGCCGCGCGGGACGCCCGGCGCCAGTTGCTAAACGAGGCCTCCGTACTTCTCGGTTCCTCGCCGGACGAGCTGGAAATCGAGGGCGGCATAGTCTTCCCGCGGGGAAACAGGGAAGCGGGACGTTCGATCGCCGAGGTGGCCAGGGAGGCCGTCTACCGCGGCCGCGGCCTGGGAATCCTGGGTCGGGGAACCTTCGATCCGGGAAGCGAGCTTCCCGACGCCGGCAAGTACGGCAATATTTCGGGATGCTACACCTTCGCCTGCCACGTGGCCGAGGTGGAAGTGGATCCGGAGACCGGGGCCGTCAAGGTGGTCGACTACGTGGCGGCCCATGATCTCGGCAGGGCGATCAACCCGGCCGGCGCCGAAGGGCAGATCGAGGGAGGGGTGGCCCAGGGGATCGGCTTCACCTTGAGCGAGGAGCTGGTGAGCCGCGAGGGCCGGATCCTGAATCATGGACTCCTGGACTACCGGATCCCGACGCCCCCCGATCTGCCGCGGATCCGCCCGATCCTGGTGGAAGAGGACGACCCGGTGGGCCCTTACGGGGCCAAGGGGCTGGGGGAACCGCCCCAGAATCCGGTTCCTGCCGCCATCGCCAACGCCGTCTACGATGCTGTCGGGGTTCAGTTCCGGGATCTTCCCATGGTCCCCGAGCGCGTCGCAGCGGGGCTGGCCGGAAGATCCCCAAAGGGAAGACCAGGAAAGGGGGCGGCCTGAATGGAGAACAGTTCCGGGCCGGCGCTGAATCAGAGTACGAACGGACCGGCGGCGGTTCCGCCCGCGGGTGCGAGCGGCGCCTCCCTGGCCAACCAGGATCGTCTCTACGCGATGATGGAGGCCGAGGGGTTCAATCTCCTCATCGCCACGACGCCGGAGAACGTCTACTATACCAGCGGTTTTCTCAGCCTGGCCCACTGGGTTATCGACTCGCAGACCTTCGTGGTGATCCCGCGCCGCGGGCTGGGGGCCCCGGTGATCATCTTCCCGATGATGGACATCGACGTCTTCGCCGAGGCTGACTCCTGGATTAAAGATTTCCGCTGCTACCAGACCTTTTATATCCAGGAGGGGGAGGGCGTCCCCGGCGGGATCGAGCTCCGGGTGCGCGAACTGTTGCAGCGCACCACCGGGGCCGGCGACGTCGTGGAGTCCCTTCTGGAAGTGGTGGGCAGCCTTGGGTTGGGCCGGGGACGGGTGGCCATTGAGGGCAAGCACCTCCCCTGGGACCTGGGTGAGAAGATCAGGGCGGCCCTGCCGGAGGCGGAACTGGTGGAGGCCAGGCCGTATCTGCGCCGTGTCCGGATGATCAAAACCCCGCTGGAGGCCGGTTTTCTGCAGGCATCCAACCACGCCATCGAGGAGGGCCTGCGGGCGGCCATGAATCTGATCCGTCCCGGAGTCACCGAGGTGGAGCTGGACCGGGCCATGAATACCCGCGTCGCCGCCCTCGGGGCGGTTCCGGCCTTCGCGGTGGTCACCGGCGGCACCCGGAGCTCGCTGGTGCACGCCAATCCCTCGGATTATGCCCTGCAGCGGGGGGATATCGTCCGCTTCGACTGCGGCTGCCGCTACCGGGGCTACTATTCCGACACCGCCCGCACCGTGGTGGTGGGCGAAGCGGCGCCGAAGACGAGGCGCTGTTACGAGGCTCTCCGCCGGGGCCATGCGCGGGCCCTGGAGCTGGTCCGTCCGGGCACCCCGGTGGCGGAGATCTTCAACGCCGCCGTGGAGGAAGTCCGCAAGGCGGGGATCCCCCACTACCGGCGGCTGCATACCGGTCATGCCATCGGGGTCCAGCTTTATGACGAGCCCGTCATCACCCCGGGCAGCGAAGTCGTGCTTGAGGAGGGGATGGTGCTCAACATCGAGGTCCCCTATTACGAGCTCGGTTTCGGGGGAATGAACGTCGAGGATACCCTGGTGGTCACCGCCGGCGGGTACCGGATGTTTTCCACCCTGGATCGGGAGCTCCTGGTTCTGTAGCGCGATAACGGGCCGGGACTCCGGCCGCAGTCGAGGAGGCAGGGATCGGGTGCCGAGGGTGATCGTGGTCGGCGGTGGATGGTCGGGGTGCGCGGCGGCGGTGGCCGTTGCGAAGCTCGGGGTCGAGGTGGTGCTCCTGGAGCGGACCGATATGCTCCTCGGGACCGGGTTGGTGGGCGGTCTTTTCCGGAACAACGGCCGCTACACCGGAGCCGAAGAGGCCATAGCCATGGGCGCCGGCGAGATGATCGGGGTGATGGATCGGGCCGCCATCCATACCGGGGTGGAATTCCCCAAGCACCATCACGGCTCCCTGTACGACTGCCGGAAGGTGGAGGGGCTGGCCCGGCAGGTCCTGGCCGATTTCGGGGTGCAGACGGTCCTGGAGTCCAGGGTGGTCGGCGTCCACCGGAGCGGGGATCGGCTCACCGCGGTCCGCCTGGAGAGCGGGGATGCCGTCGAAGGGAAGGTCTTCGTCGACGCCACCGGCACCGCCGGTTCCCAGGCCAACTGCGCCCGCTACGGAAATGGCTGCGTCATGTGCGCCCTGCGCTGCCCCACCTTCGGAAAGCGGGTGAGCGTGGCGGCTCAGGCCGGGGTGCGGGAAATGATCGCGGAGCGTCCCGGCGGGCTCAAGGGGGCTATGAGCGGTTCGGCCGCCGTGGCCAAGGACACGGTGGCCCGGGAGATCGTCGCGGAGCTGCAGCGCACCGGTTCCCTGGTCATTCCTCTCCCGGCGGTCCTGCAGGACCGGGGGTCCATGCAGGGCAAGGTCTGCCAGCAGTACTCCGGCGAGGAATTCGCCGCCAACCTGGTGCTGATCGACAACGGGAACGTCAAGTTCATCCACCCGTACTTCCCCCTGGAGCGGCTCCACCGCTTGGACGGCTTCGAGGCGGCCCGCTACGTCGATCCCTATTCGGGCGGGACCGGGAACTCCATCCGCTTCCTGGGGATGGCCCCGCGGGACGACACCTTGAAGGTCGAGGGTCCGGCGAACCTTTACTGCGGGGGGGAGAAGGCGGGGATCTTCGT
>JACPQU010000096.1 GCA_016190305.1 Bacillota bacterium | reverse complement strand
ACGTGAAGCAGATGGGAAATATATTTTTTATTTTATTAATACTATTCTGAAGGAATAGACGGGTGGACGCGGAATGATCCGTCAAGTCAACTGTACAGTCGGACTTTGATCAGAACCTCAGGAACCCTCTTTAAGCCCGGTCCAGTGCCAACTTCTTGCTGCAGCCGGGTGCGAGTGGTATAATTCGCCCAGTGAAGGGACCCTCCTGACCATCCCTGCTCCACAAATTCACTGTGGGGCCGCCAGTCCGAGGGGAGGTGAACATGGTGAGGGAGTATGAGGCCCTTTTCGTCCTTAATCCGTCCCTGGAAGAGGAAGCCCGCGCGGCGCTGATGGAGCGCCTGAGCGGTGTGATTGCCGGTGCCAAGGGCGAGATCGCGAAAGTCGACGAATGGGGCAAGCGCCGCCTGGCTTATGAAGTCCAGGATTGCCGAGAAGGCTATTACATCCTGGTTGATTTCAAAGCCAGTCTCAGCGCCGGTCCCGAGCTCGAGCGGTTCTTCAAGCTTAACGAGGGAGTCCTGAGACACCTCATTGTTAAGCGGGAGGAAAGCTGATGTACCTGAACAAGGTCATCCTGATCGGTCGTCTGACCCGCGACCCCGAGCTCCGTTACACACCGAACAACGGTATCCCAGTTGTCAATTTCACCCTGGCGGTTGACCGTTCGTTCACCAACCAGCAAGGTGGAAGGGAAACAGACTTCATTAACATCGTCGCCTGGAGAAAGCTGGCCGAAACCTGTGCCCAGTACCTAGGGAAGGGCAGGCTGGTGGCCGTCACCGGGTCGCTGCAGGTACGAAACTATGAGACCCAGGACGGGCAGAAGAGGCAGGCTGCGGAAGTTGTGGCTGACGTGGTGAGATTCCTCGAGCGCCCGAAGGATCAGCAGTCTTCCGGTGACTTCGGCGACTACGGCGGGGACCAGGACGGCGAGGAGGAAATACCCTTTTAAAGCGCGCCAGCGCGAGTTTGCCTTCAGGAGGAAATCATGGCCAAGCGGGATCGGAAGCGTAAACCCAAGCGGAAAATATGCAGCTTTTGTGTGGATAAGATTGTCCAGGTCGACTACAAGTTGGTGGACCGTTTGCGGAAGTTCCTGACCGAAAGGTCTAAGATCTTGCCTCGGCGGATCACCGGCAACTGTGCCCGGCATCAACGTCAGCTTACGGTGGCGATTAAACGGGCACGGCATGTGGCCCTGCTCCCATACACCACCGACTGACAATAAAGACCTGTCCAGTCAGAATCAGACGGTCCCAGGGCCGTTACGGATTGAAGGATAACCTTAAACGGCTGGCGAACACCGGTGCTACCGATGAGCCAGCCCTTTTCTTTTCCCGGAGGAGACCGGTAAATGGAAGTTATTCTAAAGCAAGACATCAAGGCCCTTGGCCGTGAAGGTGAGATCGTCAAGGTAGCTCCCGGTTACGCCCGGAATTTTCTAATTCCAAGAGGATTGGCCGTAGAGGTCAACAAGGCGACCATGGGCAACCTGGCCGAGCGTCAGAAAGCAGCCTCGCTTCGCGCCACCAGGGAGCAGGAAAAAGCCGCTGCCCTTGCCGGCAAGCTGGAGGGACTGGCTTTAACCGTCAGGGTCAAAGCAGGCCCCAGCGGGCGTCTCTTCGGATCGGTGACCACCAAGGACATCGCTGATGCCCTCGGGGGACAAGGACTGGAAGTGGACCGGCGCAGGATCGAGTTGCCGGAACCCATCAAGGAACTTGGCGAATACCGGCTCGAGATCAAGCTGCATCCCGGGGTTACCGCTACCATCATCGCCAGAATCGTCCCCGAGGAGTGAGCAGACGCTTGGCTAAAGCAACGGGCAAGGCCAAAACCTTCATGCCCCGCCGTTTACGTGTCGGAGAGGGCCAGGAAAACCTGAAGCGCCAGATCGGAGCCCTTTATGGCGTGCTTTCCGGTATCTACGGTTCCGAGAAGCTGGTCATGAAAGCAGGCAAGCTGGATGCTCTCGTGCTCATGCGCTCCCCCAAGGTGGAGGAGAGGGTGCTTGGACTTCAACGACTGGTCTTTGAAAACCCAACCATCGAGCGGGTGCCGGAAAGGGAGAACCTGACCCAGATCCTGAACGAGATCGAAGATGAGATCGCCGATCTGATCGCCCGCAGGACTGTCGAGGAAGAGCTCGAGAAAAAGATTGCTGAGAAAATGCATCAGAAGCACGAAACCTATATCCACGATATCAAGATGCAAATTCTCAAGGAAGAAAGCAGCCCGGAAAACCCGTATACGCTTAAGAAATACGCGTTGCTAGAGAAACTTGATCGGCGGAAAGTGGCTCGCAGAGCCATGGAAGTGATGAGACCGAAGAGCTTTGCGGAGATCGTCGGCCAGGAGAGGGCCCTGAAGGCGTTGATGGCCAAGATCGCGTCTCCTTATCCCCAGCACGTGATCCTTTATGGCCCTCCCGGGGTCGGCAAGACTACGGCCGCCCGGATCGCTCTTGAGGAAGCAAAGCAGATCACCCTCAGTTGTTTCCGGAAGGACGCCCCTTTCGTGGAGGTAGACGGGAGCACTCTTCGCTGGGATCCCCGTGAGGTTACTGACCCTTTGCTGGGATCCGTCCACGATCCCATCTACCAGGGTGCGCGGCGGGACCTGGCTGAAACGGGGATTCCCGAGCCCAAGCTGGGCCTAGTGACCGAAGCCCACGGAGGGGTTCTCTTCATTGATGAGATCGGGGAAATGGATTTGCTGCTTCAGACCAAGTTGCTGAAGGTGCTTGAGGACAAACGGGTCTTCTTCGATTCTTCCTATTATGATCCCACGGATGCGAACATTCCCCGCTATATCAAGAAGCTTTTCGAAGAAGGGGCACCCGCGGACTTTGTGCTCATCGCCGCTACGACCAAGGATCCGGCCTACATCAGTCCCGCGATCCGCTCCCGGTGCGCCGCTGTATACTTCGATCCGTTGAACCCGCAGGATATCCAGCAGATCGTGGTAAACTCCGCTTCCAAGCTGGAGGTCGAAGTCGCCCCCGGCGTCAAGGAACTGGTCAGCGAATACACTATCGAGGGCCGTCAGGCTGTGAACATCCTGGCCGATGCCTACGGGGTCGCCCTCCAGGAGAAATCTCGTCAACCCCAACCGGCGGCCCCGGAGAAACTACGCCGTACCAAGAGGTTCCGGCTCGCCAAGGATCATATCCTGGAAGTCATTCAATCGAGCCGTCTTGTTCCTTACATTCAGGCCAGGGCGGGGGACATTCCGGAGACGGGGAAGGTCTTCGGACTGGGGGTTCACGGCTTCCTGGGTTCAGTTCTGGAAATTGAGGGTGTGGTGATGAAGGCCGCCGAGTCCGGGAAGGGTTCCATCCGCTTCAATGATACGGCGGGGAGCATGGCAAAGGACGCCCTTTTCAACGCCGCCTCGGTGATCCGCCAGATGACCGGGGAAGACCTATCCAACTACGATGTCCATGTCAACGTGATCGGTGGAGCGGATATCGACGGTCCCTCGGCAGGCCTTGCCTTCCTTCTATCCATCATCAGTTGCTTTCAGCAGATCCCCCTCCGGCAGGATATCGCCGTCACCGGGGAAGTATCCCTGAAGGGGCAGGTCAAGCCGGTAGGCGGGCTGGCCGAAAAGCTGTACGGGGCCCGTCAGGCGGGTATGAAAGCCGTGATCATTCCCCTGGCGAACAAGAAGGATGTCCCCACCCAGCTCCCGGGACTCAAGATCATCCCGGTGGACACCGTCTCGGAAGCCATTCAGACCATGCTCGCCTCATCCGAGGGTTCTTCCGGACGGCTCCCCGCCCGGAAGAGGTCGGGCACAAGGGGCTGATCCGAGGGAGGCTAGGGCATTGGAAAGAATCCCTCCGCATGCCACCGAGGCCGAACAATCCGTCCTTGCCGCCATGCTCCTCGACAATGAGGTAATTCCCTCTATCCAGGAGATCCTCAGGGGAGAAGACTTCTACCACGAATCCCACCGGATCATCTACCGGACGATCGGCGTCATCTCCGACCGGAACCAACCAGCGGACCTGATCACCCTGACCGAAGAGCTTAAAGCCCGCGGAGACCTGGAGGCGGCAGGTGGGCTGCAATCGCTCGTCCACCTGGCGGACCTGTTGCCTTCAACGGCCAAGGTCGAGCACTATGCCCGGATCGTCCACCAGAAGTCGACCCTGCGCCGGATCCTGGCGTCGGTCGGGGAAATAGCCGACCTGGTTTTTTCGGCCGGAGACGATAGTTCCGAGACTATCGACCGGGTGGAACAGATCGTCCTCGACGTGACCAAGGGAATGTATCCCCGCGGGGTCCGCGAACTGCAGGCAGTGATGGTCGAGGTCTACGAACGGCTGGCCTACCTCCACCAAGCGGACAAACGGATCACAGGCGTCCCCACCGGCTTTCAGGATCTGGATCATCTTACCACCGGTTTCCAGCCATCCGAACTGATCATCATCGCCGCCCGTCCCGGGATGGGGAAAACCACCTTGGGTCTGAATGCGGCTTACTCAGCGGCCAAGAGCGGTGTCCCGGTGCTGTTCTTCAGCGTGGAAATGGCGGCGGAGCAGCTTGGAGAGCGGGTTCTGGCCGCCGAGGCGGAGGTGGACAGCCATCGCCTGCGCACCGGGGAGGTCTACGAGCCGGAGTGGAGGCGGATCAGCAAGTCCATGGCGCGCCTAGCGACCGTTCCTCTCTACATCGATGACACGCCCGCCATCACCATCAGTGAGCTGCGTTCAAGGTCGCGCCGGCTGAAGGCGGAGAGAGATATCCAGTTGATCGTTGTGGACTACCTGCAGCTTGTTCAGGCGACGGGAAGGTCCGAGAACCGTAACCAGGAGGTCGCGGAGATCGCCCGAGCTTTGAAAGCCCTTGCCCGAGAGTTGAAGGTCCCCGTAATTGCGCTCTCTCAGCTTTCCAGAGGCGTGGAGCACCGCCAGGACAAGAGACCGACCCTGGCTGACCTTCGTGAAAGCGGTGAGCTGGAAAACACCGCGGACCTCGTACTCTTCATCTATCGCGACGGATACTATAATCCGGAAAGCGAAACGCCCCATGTTACTGAGATCATCCTGGGGAAGCACCGCAGCGGTCCCGTCGGAACGGTGAACCTGGTCTTCAGGGAGAAATTTTGCCAGTTTGTGCCCATGGAGTGGAAACACGACGAGGCTGTGGATGAGGCCGTGTAAGAAGACAAGGCAAGTAAGAGACGAAGCCGTGCAAGAACAAAGTTTCGGGACAGCCGCGTTTGACGTTATTTTCACAATTCTGATATGATTTGTTTTGCCCATCCGGGCTTCCATATGGGAGCTTCCATCCGGGCTGCATCCGGGCTTTTCACCAGGCTTCAGCCAGGCTGATTAATAAATGTTTAGGCCGAGGCTCCTAACGAAATCCATCTCCCTCTACCCCTGGGGGCGGCTCGATGACAACAACAACACCGCATTATGACGTAGCCATCATCGGATCCGGGCCAGCGGGTATCTTTGCCGCCCTGGAGTTGCTGAAACACTCCGGAACCCGCGTCGTGATCTTCGAGAAAGGCAAGGACCTGCCCAGACGGCGGTGTCCCATCGACGACGATCACCCGTCGTGCATCAACTGCGCGCCCTGTGACCTCGTCTCCGGATGGGGAGGGGCCGGAGCTTTCAGCGATGGGAAAATCACCCTCACCACCGAGTTCGGAGGAATCCTCGACCAGTATCTTCCCAAGCCGGAGTTGGAGACCCTGATCCATCAGGTCGACCAGACCTTCGTCGGTTACGGCGGAGACCGCCCTGTTTACGGTCTGGACAGCGAGAAGGTCAAGGAGATCATCCGCAAGGCGGCAACGGCCGATCTCAGCCTGATCCCGGCTCGGATCCGGCACCTCGGCACCGAGCGTTGTTACGAGATCCTTAAAAACATGCGGGAGGATCTCCGGGACCGGGTGGATCTGCGTTTCCGGAGCCCGGTGGCCGAGATCCTGGTCGATGGGGAACGAGTGACAGGGGTGGAGACTGAAGACGGTAAGCGGATCGGGGCCGACTACGTGATCTCCGGTCCCGGGCGCGAGGGAGCGGAATGGTTCTCCGGGGAAGCCGAACGGTTGAACCTGGGGATGTCCCCCAACCCCGTGGACATCGGGGTGAGGGTGGAGGTTCCGGCGGTGATCCTCGAGCACCTGACCGACGTCGTCTACGAGTCCAAGATGATCTTCTACTCCAAGTCCTTTGATGACCGTGTCCGCACTTTCTGCATGAATCCGTACGGCGAAGTCGTGGTGGAAAATACGGGCGGAGTGCTTACGGTCAACGGACACAGCTACGCGGAAAAGAAAACCGAAAACACTAATTTTGCATTGCTGGTGAGCAAGACCTTTACGGAGCCCTTCAAGGAACCCTTGGCGTACGGAAAGTACGTGGCGCGCCTGGCCAACCTGATCGGAGGC
Organism: Bacillota bacterium; assembly: GCA_016190305.1. Lineage (GTDB taxonomy): Bacteria > Bacillota > JACPQU01 > JACPQU01 > JACPQU01 > JACPQU01. The sequence goes on along the minus strand of JACPQU010000096.1, from coordinate 2,453 downwards.
GGTGTGATCGTCCAGAGGTTGGGGGATCTCCTGGCCGGCCGGCGGTCCACCCAGGAACGCATCCAGCGGGGGCTCGTCCGTCCCACCCTCAGAGACGCGACCCCGGGAGACCTGAGCCTGGTGTTGCCCTACCGGCACCTGGTGGCGCTTCTGGAGATGCTGGAGGCCCTGGATTCGATCGCTCCAGGTGTCCATTCCAGGCATACCCTCCTCTACGGGGTGGAGGTCAAGTATTATTCCGCCCGGATCTGCTTGTCCCCCCGCCTGGAAACAGGGATTGAAAATCTCTTTGCAGTTGGAGACGGGGCTGGAGTAACCCGGGGTCTTGCCCAAGCGGCTGTCTCCGGTGTTGTAGCCGGAAGGGAAATCATATCCCGCTTGGAGAAAAGGGCTCCTTCGTTGGGGGTGTCCTGAATGCCTAGCATAGTTGTCATCGGTGCACAGTGGGGCGATGAGGGCAAGGCGAGGGTTGTCGACTACGTGGCGGCAGGGGCCGATATCATCGTCCGTTACCAGGGTGGTAACAACGCCGGCCACACTGTGGTGGTGGGGGAGGAGGAGTTCAAGCTCCACCTGGTTCCCGCCGGGATTCTATACGCAGGGAAGCTATGCCTGATCGCGAACGGGGTGTACCTGGATCCCAAGGCCCTCCTGGCGGAGATGCACGGCCTGGAGAAGCGTGGTGTGGATACCCGGAACCTGAGGGTCAGCGATCGGGCACAGGTGGTGATGCCTTACCACCTCCGCTTGGATGAGCTGGAGGAAGTCCGCAGAGGCCTGAGCCGATTGGGCACCACCAAGCTGGGAATCGGCCCAACGGCGGCGGACAAGTATTACCGGATGGGAATTCGGGTTTCGGATCTCCTTGAGCCTGATGAGTTGGCCGCCAAACTGGAACTCAATCTTTCCTTCAAGAACAAGGTATTCAACCTGGTCTATGGATCAGAGGGTTTCGATTACGACGCCCTTTATTCCGAGTACCTGTCCGTCGGAGAGCGCTTGGCACCTCTGGTGACGGATACGTCGGCCCTGCTCCACCAGGCCCTTCAAAGCGGAAAGCGGGTTCTTTTTGAGGGAGCGCAAGGAACCCTTCTGGATGTGGACCATGGTACCTACCCTTACGTCACGTCGTCCCACCCTGTCAGCGGCGGGGCGTGCCTCGGAGCGGGACTGGGTCCGAAGGAGATCAGCATGGCTGTTGGTGTTTCCAAGGCCTACACCACCCGGGTGGGGGAGGGTCCCTTCCCGACGGAATTGCAGGACGAGATCGGAAACCAGATCCGGGAAAAGGGACGTGAGTACGGAACAACCACCGGCCGGCCCCGCCGCTGCGGGTGGCTGGACCTCGTAGCCCTCCGGTACGCCATCCGGGTCAACGGTCTGGACGGCTTGGCGCTTACGAAGCTTGACGTGTTGGACGATCTTCCGGTGATCAAAGTCTGCGTGGGATACCGTCTCGGGGATCAGGTAATTATGGATTTCCCGGCCAGCCTGGCCACCCTTGCCGATTGCGTCCCGGTCTACGAGGAACTGGAGGGCTGGTGTCGACCGACCAGTGGTGCTCGGAACGAAAACGATTTACCTCCTCAGGCCAGGGCTTATCTTGATCGAATCGCCAAGCTGGCCGGTGCCGAATTGGTCATGGTATCGGTCGGCCCTCGCCGAACTGAAACCGTTTTCTGCCGCGATCTCTGGGTCGATCTGGATTGAACGGCCCGGGGCCGACCTGAATTGACAATAACCCGCGCCCTATAGTATCATCAACGCGGGTCACTAGCTCAGTGGTAGAGCACCTGACTTTTAATCAGGGTGTCGAAGGTTCGATCCCTTCGTGACCCACCAGGTTTTCAGCTTTTTGGCCCCATAGTGAAGCGGTTAACACGCCAGTCTTTCAAGCTGGCAGCGCGGGTTCGAATCCCGCTGGGGTCACCAAATTTGCAGTTGGAAGATTCCTCCTCAACGCGATGGAGAAATCTTCCGCCGGTCGGGCGAATAGCTCAGCGGGAGAGCACCCGCGTCACAGGCGGGGGGTCACAGGTTCGAATCCTGTTTCGCCCACCAAATTTTACGGAAACAGGTTCCGAGCGGAAGTAGTTCAGCGGTAGAATATCGGCTTCCCAAGCCGAGGGTCGCGGGTTCGAATCCCGTCTTCCGCTCCAAGTTCAAGTCCGCCAATCAAGGCGGATTTTTTTTGCCTTTCCACCAGCCAGGAACCTCGTCCCCGGAGTTGCCATAAGCTACCATGTGGGAAGAAAGGAATCCCTTTCCACGCAGAGAAAATACTAGTGCTGTTGAACAGGGCGGGGTTTAATGAGAAGCTGGTACTCTCCAATCAAGGACATCTTGAATAAGCGCCGATTCTGGGGCTTAATCGTCCTGATCGTGTTGGTCACGGGCGGTACCTTCCTGCGAAGCCAAGCCTCATACGATGAAGATCGGACCCAGCCGACCTT
>JACPQU010000095.1 GCA_016190305.1 Bacillota bacterium | reverse complement strand
GGTGATGGGGACCAGCCGGACGCCTGTCCGAGAGGCTCTGGGCCAGCTCGTACTGGAAGGGCTGGTCTATCAAAGCCCGCGCCGGGGGATGGTGGTGGCCTGGCTTTCGAGGGAGGAAATCGAGGAGATCTTCAAGATCAGGGCCGTGCTGGAGGGGCTCGCGGCCAGGCTTTCCGCCGGAATTCTTTCTCCTGCCGGGGCTGCCCGCCTGTTGCGGTTGGCCGCGCAGGTCGAGGAAGCTGCTTCCTCGGGCCGCCGGGATAAACTCCACTCCACCCACCTGCGCCTTCACGAGGAACTGGCCAGGTCCACCGGGAGCCCGCGCCTCTTTCAGATGATCCATACCCTCCGTGAGTACGTGGGCAAGTTCACCGAGGTCTCCTACGAGCATTCGGGGCGCCTGGCCGAAGCTTTGCGCGAGCACCGGGAGATCGTCGAGGCAATTCGCGCCGGGCGCGGGCCGGAAGCGGAAGAGGCCATGAAAAGGCACATCGTTCAGTCGGAGAAGGCCTTCCTGGAAGCCCGGTACGGGCGGGAGGCCGGCCCACTCGGGCCGGATGGAACTCATAGAGGATGATTCCGGCGCCGGGCGGCTTACACGGGCTGGAAGGAACGCCGAAGGGTAACTCAGCCTGAAAGGGGGGGGATCGGTTGTCTGGTGGTGATAGAGGTGTTGCTTGGGCTTTTCCTCGGGAACTGTTCGAGGAGAAGGGCCTGCGGCAGGTCACCGTCTGGACGAGGGGGGTGGTGCTGATCAAGGAGGCCCGGGACGTGGTGACGGCCCTGGCCGGCGCCGCCGCCCGGGAGGGGAAGCAGTCGCAGGCATGGGAGAACTACGTGGACCTTCCGGACCGGATCAACGTTCCGGTGAAGGCCTACGCCAGGATCAGCGACAGGCCCATCGAGAGCCGCTACATCTACGAAAACGAAGCCCCGGACATTGTGGTCGTGGTGGAGGAGTCCCTGGTGAAGGGGAATCCCATCCTCGACGGTCTCCGGCCCGGCGGGACGCTGGTGGTCAACACCAGGCGGCGCCCGGAGGAGATCGCCCGCTTCTTGACGCCCGGGAGCGGCCTGGGTCTCCTGGCCGTGGTGGATGCCGCAGGTATCGCCACGACCGAAAAAACCCTCTCCGGCCAGGAGGGGGCCAGTGATGCATCCGGGATTGGAGGCGGATGGGCGGCGCCGCTCAGCGGCGCCGTGGTCCGTGCCTGCGGCCTGGTGGGCCTGCCATCGCTGGAGGCTGTCGTCAAGGCCCCGGAGGCGGCCCGGATCGGATATGAGCGGACCATTCTTCTGGAGCTGGCCTGACCGACTTTGACTGCGACGGATGCCGGAATACGGCCCAAAAGGGAAGGGAGAGGGATCATTGAGCGTCGTTAATCACGGTGGGGGTGCGCCGGCCGGGTCGGCCGGGCCGGGGGGGCAGGATCGGTGGAAGACCCCGTTCGCAGGCGACGCCGAGGCTCCCGTGGGGGAGAACGAGAGGATGATCACCGGCGGCTGGCGGATCGTGAGGCCGGTGGTGGATACCAAGGCCTGCACCAACTGCCTGATCTGCTGGATCTACTGCCCAGACGCCTGCATCGTCCGGTTTGAAGAATACGTGGACGTGAACTACAAGTACTGCAAGGGTTGCGGCATCTGCACCCGGGTCTGCCCGGTGCTCTGCATCACCGATGTCCCGGAGCTGGACTTCGCGGACTAGGAACAGGGGGGAAACCAATGGGCAAGAAGGCCTTGTTGACCGGAGTGGTGGCCGTGGCCCACGCCGTTAAGATGGCGGACGTGGACGTCATCGCCTCGTACCCGATCCGGCCCTACACCGGGGTGATGTCGGAACTGGCCCGTATGATCGCCGACGGCGAACTGGATGCCGAAATGATCCGGGCCGAGGGTGAACACTCCCAGTTGAGCATCGCTTACGGCGCTTCCGCGGCCGGGGCTCGAACCTTCGTGGGGAGTTCGGGGGTGGGGGTCACCTACGCCTATGAGGTTTACTCCCCGATCTCGGGGGCCCGGCTCCCGGTCCAGATGATGATCGCGGATCGGACCCTGGATCCTCCGGGTGACTTCGGTTCCGAGCATACCGACGCCCTCTGCTGCCGCGACCAGGGTTGGCTCATGGGCTGGGCCGAGACCCCGCAGGAAGCGCTGGACATGTGCCTGGTCTACTACCGTGCAGGGGAGGATCCGCAAGTTTCCCTGCCCCAGTACGCCTGCCAGGACGGCTACTTCGTCTCCCACATCACCGGGGAGGTGGCGATCCCCGATCCGGCCCAGGTGCGGGAGTTCCTGCCTCCCTTCCGGCCGGTCCGGGTGCTCGACCCGGCCAAGCCCATCGCCGTCGGACCCCAGATCGAGCCGTCCATGGGCCCACCTCTCCAGTATCAAAGGTACCTGGCGATGCAGGAGAGCCGCCGAGTCTTAACCGAGGCCTACGAGGAGTTCGCGGGGATCTTCGGGCGCCGCTACGCGCCCTTGGTGGAGGCCTTCTTGGCCGATGACGCCGAGGTGCTGCTCGTCACGTCAGGAGCGCACACCGCCACCGCCCGCAACGTCGTCCAGAAGCTCCGCGGCCTGGGGGAGAAGATCGGGTTGCTGAAGCTCCGCTCGATCCGGCCCTTCCCTGATCGTGAACTGGCGGCGGCCTGCGACGGGGCGAAGGTGGTGGGGGTGCTGGACAACGACGCCGCTTTCGGGATCAGCGGCGGCGGCGGGGTCCTTTACACCGAGGTCTGCACCGCCCTGCAGGGCGGCGGGCTCGGTGATCGCGAGCTGCTGGGGTTTGTCGCCGGCCTGGGCGGAGAGGTTATTTCCCGGGAAGAGTTTTACTGGATGGCCCAGGTGATGCTGGATCGGGCCCGGCGAGGTCCCGTGGCAGCTTCCGGGAAGCGGGAGTCCGGCGGGGATGCGGGGCTCATGGCCAGGGAGAACTGGAAGAAGACCTTCTGGCTGCCTTTTGATATGGAAGCGGGGGAGGGAGCAGCGTGACCGAAGCGACGCTGGCGGAGATCAGGTCATTCAGGAGGGTTCCCCTTGAGGAACTCTACGTACCAGGGCACCGGACCTGCGCGGGTTGCGGGCCGGCCATGATCTACAGGCTGGTGCTCAAGGCGTCGGGGAGGAACACCATTCTCGTCGGGCCCACGGGATGCATGTACGTGGCCAACACCAGCTACGGATGCTCTCCATGGGAGGTCCCCTGGATCCACGCCCAGATCACCAACGGGGGCGGGGTGGGAGCCGGCATCGAGGCGGCTTACCAGGTTCTTCTCCGCAAGAAGAAACGCACCGGCGAGTTCCCGAACATCATCGTCATGGCCGGGGACGGCGGAGCGGCGGACATCGGCCTTCAATCTCTTTCGGCGGCCATGTACCGCGACCATGACTTCCTCTACATCTGTTACGATAATGAAGCTTATGCCAATACCGGGATCCAGGTATCGCCGACCACGCCCTGGGGGGCCTGGACCACCTTCACCCCCGCCGGGCCGGAGGTCCCCATGGGCCACAAGATCTGGCCCAAGGACCTGGCCAGGATGATTGCCGCGGGACACCCGGACGTCAAGTACGTGGCCACGGCTTCCCTGGCCTTCCCCCTTGACTTGCTCAACAAGGTGCGACGGGGCCTGAACACCCGCGGAGCGGCTTTTGTCCACATCCAGGCCCCGTGCCCCAAGGGGTGGGTGTTTCCGGCCAACATGACCGTGGATGTCGCCAAGGCCGCGGTGGAGACGGGAATGTGGCTCCTGTACGAGATCAGCGCCCGAAAACACCGGGTCACCTATCAGCCTAAGCAGCGCAAGCCGGTACAGGAATACCTGTCCATGATGGGCCGGTTCGACCACCTGGTTCCGGAACACATCGCCCGGATCCAGTCGTGGGCCGATCTGCGCTGCCGGGAGGCGGGGTTCGCGCCGGCTGGTTCGCTGGAACAACTGGAATAGATGGCTGGAATAGATAGAACGTTCAGAGAACTTGTTGGTTGAGCCTGTTCGTTCCGGTTCCAGTTTGATCTCGATTCCAACACCGGCCGTTTCGGGAGTTTTCTCGTCCCGGGCGGCCGGTTTATTTAATAGGAAATTAACAGTATATGTCATGGGTCTAATACCCTAGGTGAATCAGGTTTAAGCTGGATTGACAATAATAGTTGAGCGAACTATTCTGAATAAGGAGACAACTAATAGGAATTATTTGCGTATAATCGGCCCACCCTTACTTCAGGTAATATCGTCGCAGCACCCAACACAAGCTGATCTCCTGATTTTACACCGTGGAGGGTCAACGATGGCTGTCAGTCGCAACACCAGGCAGAGAAACGCCATTCTCAGGGTCTTGCAATCAACCAAGTCGCATCCCACAGCCGACTGGGTATACCAGCAGGTACGCCAGGAGATCCCCAAGATCAGCCTGGGCACGGTGTACCGTAACCTCCGCCTGCTCTCCGAAAAGGAGCAGATCCTGGAGCTCAATTACGGCAGCACCTTCAGCCGGTTCGACGGGAACCCCAATAACCACTATCATTTTGTCTGCCGGATTTGCGGAGCGGTTTACGACGTGGAGCTTCCCCTGGTGCGGGAACTCGACGTAAAGGTCTCGGGGGATACCGGCTTCAAGGTGGAAAATCACCGCCTGGAGTTCTACGGAATCTGCAACCCTTGTCTCGCGGCCCAGAATACGGCTGGTGCCGAACGAAACACGGCCCGGGGATAAGTGCGGTGGGAGTCCTGGGTAAAGCTCGTTATCGCAGGTTCCGCTCATAGCGTTTAAGGATGGAGGCCAGTTCTGAAGCCAGAATGGCAAGCAGGAATCCGTCTCTCGCTACGGCTCCGGGTGAAAATCTGGTACTCGACGTCACCGAGTAAGCGACCAGAGAGAGTAGACACATCGGCCATAATTTTTTCCCAGTCGGGAGCAACGGATCCGTTGCGAACCTGTAGATCAGCCTCATATTTCCGAAAATCTTGCGCACTCCCCTTCGTCCCAGGCGGTAATTCCACTTGCGGGGTACGGAAACCGTGCGAGAGCCCGAGGGGGCTCGCCCAGCGAATTGCTTCCTTCCTTCCTCGAACCTTTGAAAGAAATCGGGAGCCAGGGGATGGTTCTGCTTACGCATCCCTGAAGTGGGGGTGAACTGGTTGGCCAGCATCCATTTCCAGATCTCGGATGGAGGCAACTCCCGGGAGGCGCAGAACATCAGCCGACAGCCCAAGGGCCGGAAAGGGTGAATGGTGCACCCTGAAGTCTGGTCATAGAACACGCAAATCCCCCGAACCCACGGGTACTCGAAGCGTCCGATGTTGACACCGGGCAGAATGTGATCTCCCTGGTCGCCCTTATGCCGGGGTCGCCAAGCCCAGACTTCCCGCCCCGAAGGGTCCCGGTAATCCTTAACCAGGAGTTGTTCCTTCAGTTCGTTCACCGGCAGGGCCAAGTGATCAGCCAACTGCTGGATGGCCCTTTCCCCTTCCTCTCCGGATTCAAAGAACCCCGGAACGGTCCGGCAGCACGTTCCACAGCGCCGGCACGTATACTTGCTCTGGATCCGTTCAATTTCCTCAGATGTCAGCTTTGTCCACCATGGCTTCATTCCTGGGCCTCCGTTGCCGGGTTTCTTTTCCGATTACGATCCCGGTCGCCGCTGCGAGATCGTTACGGGCCCTGACTCGGGCGGAGTATTGACTCGGGCCGAAAATGTCGCGGGTCATATCATGCTAGTACCGGAGAGCCCAGTGGTTCCGGGCGAAGGGCCTCTTTTCAACGGGATGTGGTCCCGTTTTTCACGCTAAGGTATTAGGATACTGACCTAATCAGGATTCCGATCTAATCAGTCTGGGGGGAGAAACTTGGTCCATATCGGCCAGGGAGAGCTCGAGCGGATCATCGCAAGAGCCTTCGGCATCAGGGGAGTGCCTTCCGGGGATGCCGAGCTGGCGGCGAAGGTTCTGGTGGCCGCCGATCTGCAGGGAAAGAGCAGCCACGGTGCGGAGCTGGTCCCCGGATATATCAAGCGATTGGAGAACGGGGCCATGGAGCCCGTCACGCACCTGGGGATCGTGTCCGAATGGAAAGCGGGACTCCTCCTGGACGGAGGGAACGGAATCGGGCAGGTCATCGCGGCCAGGGCTATGGAGATCTGCATTCAGCGTGCCAGGGAGCATGCCGTGGCGGTGGTGGGGGTGAGGAACAGCAACCACCTCGGGGCCCTCGGCTACTATGTCCGGATGGCTGCCGATCAGGATATGGTTGGAGTGGCCATGTCCAACGGGTTTCGGGCCATGGCCCCGTGGGGCGGAGTCGATCCGTTCTTCAGCACCAACCCCCTGGCGGCGGCAATTCCCCGGAGCGGCGACGATCCGGTCGTCATCGACATGGCCCTTTCAGCCACTGCCCGGGCGAAGATTCGACAGGCCGGCGGTGAGGGATGCTCAATCCCTGAGGGGTGGGCGCTGGGGCCGGACGGGAAGGCCACCAGGGATCCGCAGGAAGCCCTGCGGGGAACCTTGCTACCGGCTGGAGGGGTCAAGGGATACGCCTTGGCCATCCTGGTGGAGAGTCTATGCGCCTGTCTGACCGGGGCCCGGATGAGTGCCGACGTACGGGCATGGTATGAGGATTACGAGGGACCGACGGAACTGGGGAACCTGTTCATGGCGGTGGATGTGGCGGCTTTCCTTCCGGCGGGCCGGTTCAAGTCCAGGATGGAGGAGATGGCGGCGGGGATTAAAAAAGGTGCCCGGTTGGATGGAGTGGAGGAAATCCTGCTCCCGGGAGACGGGGCTGCCCGAAAGACCCGTGTCCTGGAGCAACAGGGGATCCCCCTGCCTGAACGGCTTTGGAAGAGTCTGCAGGTTATGGCCGGTGAATCTCCAGGCACTGGACGGTGAAGCCGGCCAGGTTTTGATCAGCGCTTTGTTCTTTGGCTCTGGAGCAGCAGGGCGAATCCGATCACCAGGGCCAGAATGGTGGCAGCGATCAGCCATGAGGGGAAGTCCCTTTGGTCGAGCATTTCGGAATGGGTCTGCATTCTCCCGGCCCAGGTGAGAAAGAGGGCAAGGGCAACGACGGCCACGAAGTTCACTACCAGGAAGACCAGCAAGGATCCCCGGTGAGACCCAGTGGTTTCGAGGAATTGGTTTTGGCGGTTACACCTCTCCCCTTCTCGATGAACAGCCATCTGAATCACCTCTAGTCATCCGGCTCAAGCACCTGCACCGACAAAGGGGTTCAGTCGGACGGATCGACTTGAGAAGAATCCGCGCATTTGTTTGATAACTTACGCTCATGGGCTGCCGTTTAGTAAGTATCCTTTAGATACGTCGGGCTCTGATCCCAGGGGATGAGGGTTTAGAAAAAATGCGAGGGTTATCTCGCTTTCAGGGTCTGATGATCCTTGATCTTGGGATCTATGGGACAGCCTAAAATAGGTATCATTAAGTATAGTCTAGGTAGCCTGCGGTCCTCATGGTATCAGGCGGAAGCTTGAACAAATCGGTTTCATTTACCATGTCGTTAAGCACTGTTCAGCCGAGGACTGACCGAGAAGGGTTGTAGGACGGGTACTGCGATAGGTGTATGGGTAGTACACGGCTTCCCCGATGACTGACCCCGCGATCCCGAATCAGGTTGCTCCCCGCTGCGGGACCTGTTGTGCGAGGTCCTGAAGAAATTTGGGACATAGGGGCAAATGACTTCTACTTTTAATAATTATCCGTGCCCCGGCCGGTCTTGGACCATCCTTCCCATATACCCACAAACCAAGCTTTAAGTTAAAATGGGTGAGGCGTAATCTCCAAACCACTAAACGCTGCAGTTTACAAACCAACCGGACAAGCGTCCGGCCCAGTCGGAGGGGGCAAACCTGATCGGAGAAGTTCTAGCAATCCTCGCCGCTTTAAGCTTTGCTGCAATGGCAGTCTTGATCAAGAAGGCTCAAGAGCATGCCGATCCTGTAGCGATTACCTTCGTCAGTATCTTCACCAACTTCATCATCTTCGGCGCCATCTACGCGGCCCTTCTGGCCAGGGAAACCGCACCTCCTTTCGATTTACGGGCAACCAGCCTGTTCTTCGTCGGAGGGATCTTCATTTCCGTGGTGGGCCGGTATTGCACCTATACCGGCATCCGCTATATCGGCCCTTCCAGGAATACCGCCATCCGCGGTTCCATCCCCCTGTTCACGCTGGTGCTGGCTTTTATTTTCATCCGCGAAAGTCCTTCGCTTACGGACGTCTTGGGTATGATCCTGGTCGTGAGCGGACTGATCTTCCTCGCCCGGGAAAACCCGCTGAACTCCAGATCATCGGCTGCGGCAGGAGGCGGCAATCCTGAATCCGCCTCCCGCCTTTGGACCTTGGGCATCGCTTTCAGTTTCGGCGGTGCTTTTGCCCAGGCCGTGGGTTCGACGATCATGAAAGCGGGTTTGAACGTGGTGGGGAGTTCCCTCCAAAGCGCTTTCATTGGATCGTGGGCAGGAATGATCTTTTTTATCGTTCTGATCACCCTGCAGGGCAAATGGAGCAGTTTCAACCGGATGTTCAAGACCTCGTTCGTGTACATCACCGGTGCGGCCCTGGCCAACAGCGCCGCGGCGATCCTGGCCTTTTCCTCCTTCACCTATACTAACGTCGCCACCAGTGAAGCCTTGATCGGGACCCAACCCCTGCTGACCATTCTCTTGAGCGCCATCGTTCTGGGCCGGATGGATTTCATCACCCGACCCCTCATGATGAGCGCGCTGTTAATCGTGGGCGGGGCGCTGGCCCTGGTCTGGTGACGGGTCGGCCGGGCCCCGCCCCACCCGGCCTACCGCCAGGTAAGCGCAGATCGCGAGCGCTATCGGGATCAGCCCCATCAGGTACATCTGGGAATAACCCACGGCCCGGGCGATGATGCCCCACAAGATCGCCCCGGAGCCGATCCCGATGTCAAATCCCATAAAGAATGTTCCGGTGGCGGCGCCGCGTCGGTGAACCGGAAGCCCTCGCACCGCCAGCGCCTGCATCACGACGAACATCGCCCCGAAACCGAGGCCGAACACGCCGGCAGCCGCCAGGAAATTCCAGAGGACCTCGGCTCGGAAGAGAATGAACAGGGCAATCCCCATCGACGCCAGGGAAGTGAACACGATGGGATCGTCACCGTAGCGATCAATCAGGATCCCGGAAAGGGGCCGGATTACAAACATGGCCGCCGCGAGGACGGTAAAAAAGGAACCGATATTCGGGATTCCTTTTTCACCCGCATAAAGGGTGATGAAGGTGACGATCGCGCCGAAGGTGGTGTTCGAAAGCAGGATGACCAGCGCGGACGGGATGGCTTTCCGCTCGAATAATGCTTTGCCGCTGAACTTTCGAACCTGGTCCCCGCCTCCCGGGGAAGCGACAGCGTCGTTTCCTGAAGCCAGCGATCCTGTGCGCCATCCCCCGTTGTATCCGCCGATGGAGATCCCAAGGAGGAATGAGATTATCGCCAGGGAAGCGGAGGTATAAAAGAAGAACGGAAAGCCGAAGCGGTTGATGATCACGAGGCCTAGCACCGGAGACATGGACATGGCCACGGTGGAAGAAAGGCCGAAGTAACCCATCCCCTCCCCAAAGCGTTCCTTGGGAATCACGTCCGCGGCGATGGTCCCTGACGCCGTGCTGGAACAGCCCCAGCCTATTCCGTGAAGAATTCTCATCGCGAGCAGGAAGCCCACCGTCGGCGCCCACCGGTAGGCGAGGGTTGCGACGATGAACACGAGGATTCCAAAAAGAAAGACAACCTTACGTCCCAGGGTGTCGGCGAACCAACCGGCGAACGGGCGGATACCGGTTGCCGTGAAGGTGAAGATTCCCACCACCAAGCCCATCACGCTTTCGGTTCCCCCCAGCGCCTTGACGTAAAGAGGCATGGTGGGAAGCAGCATCGTGAAGCCGGAGAACAACGCGAGGTTGGCCAGGGAGAGCAGGACGAAGTTGCGGGTCCAAAGACGTTCCACTAGTGTATTTCCCCCTATGATACCCCTAGAATTCTCTACCTACGGAAAGTACTCAGCATAACCCGGGATCCCTGCCGGGAGGGGTATATGCGCGCGCGAATGTGTAGGGGCCGGCTCTGGGAACCGGCCCCTACAGGCATCAGGGGCAATGATCTTGATCGTGTTGTAAGTGTATTCAATACTGCAGTTTCATTGAGCGTAAAGGGTTATTTCGGCATTTGACATTACTGTTCGGTATGGTTCCATTTCCACGTGGCAGGTCCCGTTTTTTCGACTGGGCCGCCCTTGCGGTGAAAAGCGTGGAGGGAGGAATCAATTACGGCGGTGGGACGATCAGCCTTCGTGTTCGCCCCCATGCGGTGGGCGCGATCCCAAATCTCCGTGACGTGCAGGGAACGGCCTCGTGCTTCCTGAAGAACCTGAAAAACAGCACTGCGGAGGCTGATTTCTTTTCCTTCGTCCCGTTTCTTTCCACTGCCGCGGGGTTTATGGGTTTTTACAGGCGGCGTTCCCTTGGTGATCGAGATCCAGCTTTCGGCTGCTTCTTTCAACCCTAACAGGGCCTGTCGCTCGAGTTCGATGCGGGAGAGAGCCTCCTCGATTCCCTCGAGCTGTTTCTCTACTTGCTGTACGTTAAGCACGATTACAACCTCCTTATAAATCTGGCCTAAACCCGGGTTTAACTGTTGATCACCAGCTTGAGCGTCGAAACGGTTAGCTCCACCTCCAGGCCGGGTAGTGTATGATTATTACTGCCGGAAGGTTCTACGGGTGATCTCAAGTGCCGCACTACATTATTACCCATTTATTGCATGATCTATTATCAGAAAAGCAGGAAAAGTTATTTAAAGGGGGTTTTAGAATCAACGGATCAAGCACTTTTCTTTCACCAAACAACTCCTTTAATGAAACGATCAAAAAAGGGGGATCACCTGGTGGGTTACAGTGAACTGATGGAAGCTGTCCGGATACGGCGCAGCCGGTTCTTCTTCGATCCGGAAAGGCCGGTCACTGAAGCCCAGGTGAGGGCGATCATGGAGATAGCCCGCTGGGCTCCTTCCGCAGGCAACGGTCAGCCGTGGGAAGTCATCGCGGTAACCGATCCGGACAAGCGCAGAGCCATCTACGATCTTTACGTGCAGCAGCGAAAACACCTGGATGAAATGGAAGAGAAGATCTGGGGACCGCGTCCCGGCGGTGGAGCAGCGGAGTCCGGAAAGTTGAAGGACGCGCCGCTCATCTTGCTGATTACCGGAGATCCGAGAATAGATCGTTGCTATCCAGTTCGCACAAGGCTGGAAAAGTCGGAAAGCCACCTGATCACCGGTTTGGCCCACTTCACCCTCCTGATTCACCTGGCGGCTGCATCAATGGGATTGGGATCACACTGGCTGAGTGATTGCAGTTCTCCTTACTACAGCGTGATGCTCAAGTCCCTGCTGGGTATTCCGGAGCATTTGCATATCTATGAGATGGCGCCCATCGGGTACCCGATCAAGGAGCCGACCGTCAAACTCCGGCGGGAGGTCGAAGAATTTCTGCACTGGGAAGGCTATGACCAGGGTAAGGCCAGGGGTGAGGATGAACTGAACGAGTTTTTATGGCAGCAAACCCGCCTGGGAAGCCGGAAGAAGCCGACGTCAAACCCCGAGCGGGTTTGACGATTTGGGAATGAATCCGTCCTCCTTTCTCAATCCCATCGCTCGATGAACACGGGCAACAGCAGCGTGTCGGTCGGCGCATAGTCGTCCGTCAAGAGTGCATACTGCTCAGCCGCGCCAAGATCAGGTTCAGTGATCAAATAAGGCGGGGTTGAGCGCGCCGCCCATTCGTCCAAGGGGAGAGGGGTGAGGCTGGCCACCAGGACCAGGGTCGTGTGGGTTCTGAATGCATCACCGGTTTCCTGCTTCTCCATTAACACGTAAAGGTGCGGAAAGACTGTGCCCAGGGTGCGGACGAGAGCGCCTTGAAATAACCCGTCCGGCCGGTCGACCACGTTCATCATGTAGATTCCCCCGGGTTTGAGCCGATCGCGGATCAGCAGGTCGAACTCGCGGGTGGTGAGGTGGTACGGAACCGCCACATCGTTGAAGGCGTCTCCGATCACCACATCGTAACGACTGTCCGAGAGCTGGCGGGACAGGACCCTCCGAGCATCATCGTTAAAAGTGGTGATGGTGTTGTCGGCGGGGATGAACTCCTTCAATGCGATCCGGGTTACCTCCGGATCGATCTCGGCCACATCCACCCGGGATCCTGGGAAGTGCCTCTCGACCCAGTGAGGCAGGATGTAGCCGCCGCCCCCCAGGAACAAGGCGCTGAAGCCGGGTGATCCGGCCCGAGCGTTGTCCGCGCCGGCGTTGAGCTGCTCCAGGATCCAGGCCATGGTTTGCTCATAGTCGTACCACAACGCGTCAGGGTAATCGATGATCACACCGCTGTGAACCAGGTTGTCCAGCACGAGCTTTTTCACCAGGCCCACCCCGGCTGATGCCGACTCGTTGACCTTCAGGCAGTAATAAGCCGACTCCACGTCGCAAGGGCTTTGCAGAAAAGCCGGCCGCTGCCAGAGCCCTACCGCCAGGAGTGAAAGGATAACGGCGATGGCGGTGGTCCGCAGCCAGGGGCGCCAGGCCGTGCACAGAAGTCCCAGGACCACCACGGCCGCGGCGACCCCGATCACGATGTTGCGGGTCCCCACCGCCGGAACCAGCCAGAATCCGGTCGCAAAAGTACCCGCGATGCTGCCCAGTGCCCCGGATGCCGCCAGCCGTCCCACGGTGCCCCCGACCCGGTTGGGATCCCGAAGGGCCAGCTTGTAAAGGAGCGGAGAAACCAGGGCCAGGAAGAAGCTGGGGATGAAAAAGAGAACCGCCACCATGGACAGAATGCCCAGCAGCGGCGGAAGGTTCAGAAACAACGGCCTGTTCACCCAGGGGACCCCCGGAATGATGGCCACCGTCAGCAAACCAGCGATGATCAGCACCCCGCTCAGCAGACGCCGCGGGTTCCACCGGTCCGCCATCCATCCGCCCACGAAGCTTCCGACGCTGATTCCGGTCAGCACCACGCCGATGATGCTGGTCCAGGTGTACAGGTTGACGCCGATCTGGGGGGCGATGAGCCGCCCGGCCACGATCTCCAGGGTCATGATGCAGGCGCTGGTAAGGAAAGCGAGCAGGTAGTAAGCCATGGATGATTCCTCCCGGGAGACCTAGAGGCGACTTAAGAACGTCTATGTATGTGCGAAAGATCACAAATACCGGAGGCCAAAATACGACGGAGCACACCTCGCCCCCTGCAAATGATGGGGTGGTTTCGCATGGAAGGGTCCGGTTGTTGTCAGGTAAAGGTTCCGATCAAGGCCCCGCCGAGGGCACAAATGATCACCACGAGCCAAGAAGGTGTTTTCCAGTACACTAGCAGGCCGAAGGCGACGACTGCGAGGCTGAAATCATAAGGGCCGCGGATCGCCTTGATCCAAACGGGATCGTAAAGGGCTGCGAGCAGGATCCCGACCACGGCCGCGTTGATCCCGCCGAGGGCCGACTGGAACCCGGAATGCTGCCGGATGACGTTCCAGAAGGGCAGGGTTCCGGCCACCAATAGTAACGACGGGAAAAATACCGCCACGATGGCTACCACCGCCCCGATCCAACCGTTGAGCGTGGCCCCGAGATAGGCGGAGAAGGTGAACAACGGGCCTGGGACGGCTTGGGCTGCGCCATATCCGGCGATGAACTGTTCCGTGGTGACCCATCCGGTGGGAACCACTTCAGTCTGAAGAAGGGGAAGCACTACGTGCCCGCCGCCGAAGACCAGGCTGCCCACGCGATAAAAGCTGTCGGTGACGGCCAGCCATTCAACGGGATACAACTGCCGGGCGATGGGCAGGCCGGCTAGAAGGCCGAAGAAGAGCACCCAGCACCCTATGGCCAGTCTGCGGCTGATCCTGATTCCAATCGGTTCCCCGCTGGAGACGGCGGTTTTGGGAAGCAGCATCCACCCGACTAAACCGGCTGCGGCAATCAAGATAATCTGGGCTGCCGCCGTGGCTACCAGAAGAACCGCCAGCGCCGTGAGGAGGGCGATGGTCATCCGCTCTCGATCAGGGGCGAGCTTGGCCGCCATACCCCAGACCGCCTGGGCCACCACCGCTACGGCCGCCACCAGCAGCCCTCGGAGCCACCCCGCGCCGGAAAGGTCCGAACCCTGAAGAAAAATAGCAAACAATGCAAGAACCAGGGCCGAGGGGATGGTGAACCCAAGCCACGAGACGATCCCCCCCAAAACCCCCCCGCGCATCATGCCGATCCCGATGCCGACCTGGCTGCTGGCCGGCCCTGGAAGAAACTGACAAAGAGCGACGAGGTCAGCATAGGATTTTTCGTCCAGCCATTTCCGCCTTAAAACATATTCATCCCGGAAATACCCGAGGTGCGCCACCGGGCCTCCGAAGGAGGTCAAACCAAGTCGTAATGAGGCCCCGAATATTTCCGGCAGGCTTCCGGTACCGGCGGGACGACGGTTGGGGGAAGGCATCGGCGGCCCGGTTTCCGGGATGTCCGAACCGATTTTACCCTGCTGCATGTTCGGCGGGTTCCTCCAATCCAGGCTTTTCAGCCTTCGGCGCGATTTCATCGATATTTCCGTTGAGACCGCCGGAGTACCTTCAAGGGGGGGGGGAATATGCAGCCGCCGTAATGGAACAAAAACAACCGACCGCACTTATTAATTCTGTACCGAAAACGTACAGGGCGGCCTCGTTTTTAAACGGGGCCGCCCTGTACGTTATAGATACGCGGTATATGCGTAGTCTGGTCAGCAGAACGAGTTACAGCGCCAGCGCCACCCACTTCAGGATCGCCGCGTTCTCCCTGGAGACCGCCTTGCCCGCCTGGGCGTTCACCTCCTTGATGAAGGCGTCGATCAGCCCGGCCTTGGCCTGGAGGTTGTCCTTTCCGCCGGCCGCCGCGGCGTTCTTTAACTTGCTGCACAGCGAATTGGCGATTCCCTTCTGGGGGACGAACCGGTTGACCAGGTTGCAGACGCCGGCAGAGTCGGCGATCACCTGGAAGCTGACGGATCCGTTTCCGATGTTCCCGGCCAGATCCAAGGCGGTGGCGGAATAAGTTTTGACGCCCAGCTGGAACGAGTAGGCCGGCCCGTTGATCCCGGCGCAGGTGCTCTCCGCCACCCCGGACAGGGAATCGGCGGCTGAGCAGGATATCGCTACCGATTGATCAACGGTGTAGGTCGAGTTGTTGCCGGTATAGGTCACCTCGGGTGCCGTCCGGTCAATTTTTAAGATCAAGCTCTTGACAGCCTCTGTGTTCCCCACGTTGTCCCTGGCGAAATACGTGATCGTGGTGACGCCTTCCGCCTTCACCGTGATCGACGCGGTTGCGCCGGCAGTTGTCGCCCCGCCGGTCTGGGCCCCGCTCAGGCCGTAGGTGATCTCCTTGACGCCGCTGAGGGTATCGATGGCGTTGAAGGTGACGTCCACGTCACCATTGTTCCACCCGGCTGCGTTGGCGGCGGGAGAGACTGTCGCCGTGGTCTGCGGGGGGGTGGCATCCACGATGAAGGTCCACGACACCGTGATCGTGTTGCCGGCCGGGTCGTAGGCGGTTACCGTAATGGAATAACTCCCGTCCGGCAGGTAACCCAGGTCAACCTGTTCCCCGGCGGAGACCTTTCCCCTGACCATGACGCCGTCGGGGCGGACCTCAATGGGCGTCACGGTATGCGCCAGCACCTGCCCGTCGAGCTTGAGCACGATGCTGCCGGGGTCAATCCCCGATCCGGTGTCCGCTACCATCGCGCTGAGCTCCGGTTGGTTGTCGTTCGTGTAGGTATCCGGAGGCGGTTCCAGGTCGGTGATCGTCGGGGGCGAGGTATCACGCTTGATGGTCACTGATCCGGTGCTGGTGCCGCCGCCGGAGGTGGCCGTGCAGGTGAAGGTGGCACCGGCGGTGTCGGCCGTCACTGCGGCGGGGTCGCAACCCGAGAGGGCGGTGACGGGGGACTCCAGATCCGTCACGTTCCACGAAAGAGATACGTCGGAGACAAACCAGCCGTTGTTTCCCAGAGTGCCCCCAAGCACCGGTTCGATGACCGGCGGAGTGCTGTCGGCTCCAATGGGATTGAAGGTGTTGGTGAAGATCCAGGAGCGGATGTCGTGGTCGCCGCCGGCGCAACCGGTGCCGGAGGTGAAGCCCACGTAAGCCTGCGGCGTTCCCAGGACGGCGGGCAGATCCACCGTGTGCGCGAGGGTGGCCGTCTCCGGCCGCATATCGTTGGTCGAGAGCCGTACCTCGAGGCGCTTGCTGTTTCCATCGTAATCGACCCATGCGTTCCACACCGCGCCGTTGTTCATTGCCGGCTGCACGGGTGTGAAGGCCGCGGAGTTGATGTTGCCGTTCAGGTCGATGCCTACGTGGTTGCCGTTGTTCCGGTCGATGTAACCGTTGTTCCAGGTGTCAAACTCAATGCCGACGCTCTTGGGAATCCCGGAATAGCCGATCCCGACACCGTAACCGCCATACCGGTTCGATTGGGTCTGAACCACGAAGACGAGACCGTCGGCCCCTTGCACCCTGTCGGTGTCCGTGCAGCCCACCGGCCTGGTGATCTGGAACTTGAAGGCCGTGCTGAAGGAGGCCTTGAAGCCTTCGGCGCCGGACAGCGGGATCGGGTTGGTCAAGAAGGCGCCGCCGGCCTGATTCAGGCCGGTAGTTAGACGGAGAACGTACTGTCCGCCGTACTGGACCGGCGTGCGGTTATTCCAGTACGTGCTTCCGCTGAGGGTCAGGGCGGAGAGGTCCTGGAAATCGGTGAAGGTGACGGTGGTGGTGGATTCTTCAGCGGAAGCGGGCCCGATGGAGAGAATAAGCAAGAGGGCCAGGCTCCAGGTCATCAACCCAACTCGTTTACCTCGACCTGATTTTCGGGTCAATAAACACACCTCCCGATTAATGAATTTGAAAATAGGGATCTGGTTGCTTGACGTCACTGGGGTGGCCGGATCTGGTAATCCATGCAAATAATACCAGAGTTATAATTTCCATAGAATAATATCCGTCTCAGATCAGTCTCAATTTTCAAATCGGAGCGGCTGAAACATGTCGGTTTCGGAAGGTACCAGATGCGACGACGCGCGGAACGCGCACGGTGCACTAAAATGTGTACTGTTGCGCGTAATGTATGCATGATGATGCAGTGTAGGCTGCCTTCTTCGACGAAGATATGATCAAAGCTCGACACCATCCTCGTGACCGCGATCGTCGAATCCGGGGAGGGTCAAATCCTTGCCCTGTCGGTTCTGACCCTGACCAGCGTGTTGGCAGGCACCGCCTGGATCGTGATCTACACGCGCAGGCTGGCCCTAAGTGCCGAAGCCACGCAGGTGTTGCCTCGGGTTCCTTTCACCCGGCACCGGTTATACCCGGTGATCCTGGCGGGGATCCTCAACCTGGCCCTGGCTGCGGCTTTCTATAACTTCCTTCCGGAACGGGTCGCCTCCCACTTCGACCTCCGGGGAACCCCCGACGGCTGGACGTCCCGGGCCGGAATCATCGGGCTGCACTCCGGCTCCACGATCTTTTTCATCCTGCTGAACGTGACCGTCGCCTGGATCGCTTCCCGGGAGCCGGTGATCACCTTGACCAGGCTTGGGAGGCGTACTCTCTCTCCGGCGGACGGCCTGGATTACCTGGGGTACGTCACCAGCCTGTTCCTGGCCGGTGTATTCGGGGATGTCTACTGGTTCGCGTCCGGGGCAGGCACCTGATGAATCTCGGCACCTACCTGTCTGTTCTGACCCTATGCCTCGTGGGCGTGATCTTCGTCCTTTTCTTTGTCTACTGGCGCAGGGATCGGGATTCCGGCCGCATCCTGGACGCCGGTCACGGCGGTGAGGCCGAGGGATGACCTTCCAGCCTTGGGACCCCTGATTGCCGGGGGAATGGTGGCTACGGCGATCAGGCTGATC
>JACPQU010000097.1 GCA_016190305.1 Bacillota bacterium | reverse complement strand
GTCGGGAAGGATATCCCTGGTTCCCCTGGGGGCTCCGGTCAGCATCGCTCTCGAATCCCCTTTTCCTCAAATCCCATTTTCCGGGAGGCTTTACAAGGGGTATGGTAAACTCCCGCAGGAGCGGTGTCAACAAAACGGTGGCCGGTGAGGCCTGTGGGGCCTGACCGGGCCTGCGGGTCGCGGGCTTGTTGGGCCTTGTGGGGCCTTCTTCAGCGCACCTTTTTTTCCGGGCCGCGGCCGCGATAAGCGTCGATGAAGGCATCGACCTGTTTTGGATCCCACGCGGGCAGCCGCAGCATATGCCGCCAGGCGGTCAGAATGATCGGGTTTTGGGGATCCGTGTGCGGAACGACCACGACGCCGTCGAACGTGCCCCGGTACCGGTCCGCCAGTTCCCGCAGGCTTTTCAAGGTCTCCTCGGAGGCACCCTCGGGGTCGTAATAAATCACGATGTTGCCGTGTTCGAGGTTGTGCACCAGCAGCTCGGGCAGAGCCGTCTCCGTATGAAATCCCGGACGTACCACGCCGGAATAATGAGGCCCGCTGGTCGGCGGATCGGTCTGATAAGTCACCTTTTGCGGAATATCGATATGTTCCGATCCCTCGTCCGGGAAGCTTTCCCCGGGGATTTCCGAAGATCGTTTCCCGGGGTTTTCAGCAAGAGGGTTTTCAGCAGGGCCGGCATCCGGCCAGACCGTGAACCCAATTACGGCCGCCCCGGCTGCCAGGAGAAAGAGCGCGATCCACAATGTCCATCTGGTCCGTCGAGTCCGACGTTTCCCAGGCTTTTCGCGCTGGCGGGATTGGGGTTTCCGGCCTCGTGCCTTTTTGGACATGTGAAATGACTCCTCTCGCTGGTCTGGATGTAACTTCTGGTCTGGACAATATTCGATGAAAGGTGTTGTCACGGCAGGCCTGTATATTTTTAAGAATGGTTACGATCAATGCAAAATCAATTGTAACACTTCGGGGATCCAAAGGGTAAAGCCAGTTGCTATATGCATCCATGCTACGGGCGGCCCGCGCCTGCCGCGGGGGTGGCCCGGAAGATGCCGAACATGGTGGTGAACCAGATACCCGCGGAGGGATCGACATCGATGCTCTGCGGGTCACGGCCGGCGCACACGTGCACGGCCCTCGACACCTGAAGGTTCCGGTCGATGCGGAGGATCTCGTCCGGCCCTCCGGTGTCGCCCTGGGTCGTGAGGACAAAGACGTCGCCTCGCGGGTCCACCGCGATGTCCACCATCCCGCCGATTCGTTTCGAATCCAGTTCGGCAATCTGGGTCAATTCCATTCCATCGGCATCGGCGCGGTAGACGCGCTGGTACCATGGCCCCTGTCCCGGCGAACCCCTGGCGGATACGATCAGCGCGAGCCGGCCGTCATCACCCACGTCGATGCGGGCGTCCGCGACCCGGTACGCGTCCCCGAAGGACTTCCGGCTGAAGGTGACGGGCAGGGGCTTGACGGTACCCGACGGATCAACCCGGTCAACCCGGATCGAATCCCGGAAGTCGGAACTGATCACATACCAAAGGCCGTCCGGGCCACCGCCAGGTTTCGGATGTTGGGGACCTCCCTCCCGCCGGGAAACTTGAGGGCGACGGATGTCTGGGAACCGTCCGGTTCTACACGGATCATCTTCTTTCCGGTCCTGATATCGTCGACGGCCAGGTTGAGGCGGCCGGGTGGATTCTAGATAAGAAAAGTTAATCATTGTTTTACTTTCGTATTGACTGCTCCTCTATGAACTTTCCGGAAATCGCCGGAAGTAGTAAGTCAGCCGGCCGGATGAGCATCCCGGCCGGCGCTGTCAGTCTTTCAGGCGTTGAAATTTGTCACGTGACATGTTACAGTCATCATATGATCAAGTCGTTCGCCAACAAACATACTCAAGAACTTTACCTGACCGGTAAGTCGCGGCGCTTTCCACCGGAGATTATCAGACGTGCGACACGTAAGCTTGAGTATATCGACTTGGCGACCTGTCTTGACGACTTGAAGGTTCCTCCAAGTAACCGGCTTCACGGGCTCGAAGGGGATCGGAAGGGGCAGTTCTCAATTTCGGTCAATGATCAATGGCGTATTTGCTTCCGCTTCGCCGATGGCGAAGCCTATGACGCTGAACTTACTGACTATCACTGACTATCAACGAAAGGATGTTTAACATGAGCATCCAGAACACAAGGGAAAGAACGGTCCGTCCGACTCACCCCGGCGAGATGCTCCGGGAGGACTTCCTGCCGGACTATGGTCTTACGGTAAGCAGCCTCGCTAAAGCGTTGGGTGTGTCGCGCCAAACCGTCAACGAGTTGCTTCGGGAGCGTCGGGGCGTGAGTCCTGAGATGGCGCTTCGGCTTTCGCGTTTGTTCGGCAATACGGCGGAGTTCTGGCTCAATGCGCAGCGTGCCGTGGATTTATGGGAGGCGTCCCGCGCCCTGAAGGCAACCGTGGAGCGTATCCGTCCGCTGGGCACCGTATGAGCTTAGGAAAAAGCCCTCGCTCCATTCACAGAAAACGGAGGAGAAGGACGTCGCGTGCCTGATTCATCCGAACCGGCGCTCGTTCCCGCCATGCAACGGCCACGGTTCTTTTACGGCTGGCTGATCGTCGGGATCAGCGGCCTGGCCCTCTTCTTCTCCGGACCCGGACAGACCTATTCAGTCTCCCTCTTCATCGACCGCTGGATCGCCGACTTCGGGTGGAGCCGGAGCCTGCTCGCAGCGTTGTACTCGGTGGCGACGATCCTCGCGGGCCTGACCATGACCGCCGTGGGCCGGTTGGTTGACCGTTACGGCTCGCGGCTCAGCCTGACCCTGGTCGCCGTCCTGCTCGGCGGCGCCTGCCTGTTCGTAAGCGCGGTCGCCGACCTGCCGATGCTTTTTATCGGGTTCATGCTGATCCGGCTGTTCGGCCAGGGCTCGCTCACCTTGATCCCCTTCAGCCTGGTGCCGCAATGGTTTGTCCGCCGAACGGCAAGGGCGATCACGATCATGACCTTCGGCGGCATGCTCAGCTCGGCGATATTCCCCTACCTGAATCTCATCTTCATCGAGGCGTGGAGCTGGCGTGCGGCCTGGAGAATCTGGGCCGTCCTCCTGCTCACGGTGCTGGCGCCGGCGGCTTGGCGCTGGGTCCGCCATCGCCCCGAGGAGATCGGGCTTTTACCCGACAACGCTCGTCCCTTGGCCTTGGCAGATGAAAGGCGGCAGGATTGCGACGGCGGTCGGGAGCGGGATCCGGTTGGAGAGTCATCATTCAGCTTCGGAGAGGTCCTGCGGCTGCCGGTCTTCTGGCTGCTTCTATTGATTTCGACCATCCCGCCCATGGTCGTGACGGGGGCCGTATTCCATCACATGTCCATTCTGGGCCAAAACGGTCTGGCCCCTCAAACCGCGGCGCTGGTCTTCACCGTGGCCGCGGCAAGCTCGTTTCCGGGCACCCTGCTGGGCGGCTGGCTCTGCGAACGCCTGCCGATCCGCTACGCCGTGGCGTTGACCCTGCTCGTCCTCGGCTTCTCGACGGGGTGGCTGATCGTGACGACCAGCCTGGCGGCAGGGGTGATCCTGGGGGTCACTCGGGGTCTGGCGACCGCCCTGCAGGCGACCAGCAGCGGCGTGATCTGGCCTGCTTACTTCGGGCGCCGGAACCTAGGATCGATCAGGGGCGTGACGACGACGGCGATGGTTCTAGGATCCGCCCTGGGGCCCCTGCCCTTCGCCTTGTCCTACGATCGGGCCGGCAGCTATTTCCCCGTGGTGCTGGCCATGACCGCCGTTTGCCTGCTCGGGGCCGGCCTGGCGGCCTTGCTTCGGCCGCCTCAGTCGAGACAGGCGTCACTCCGGTAATCCCGCTCGTGTGCCAGCAGACTAGGCTGCACCCAGACCCATCGTCCCCCGGGCCATGGGCTGAAACGAAGATCATTCCTGCGATGGCCGCTCCGCATCGGGGTTGTCCAGCACGACCCGCAGGGTTTGCAGCTCTTCCTCGAGGCGCCGCACCCTGCCGGTCAGAAAAAGGGTGTAGAGAAAGACTCCCACCCAGACCGCGGCAAAGGCCGCAAACAGATAGCTCACCGGTTGTACCTCCTCGTGACCGCCCCCTTCAGGACGGCAACCTCGTCTTCCAGCCGCAGCAGCCGGACACGCTGCCAGAGCAGCCAGGCATAGAGCAGGGCGAAGGCCGGGGCCGCCACGAGCAGGGCCGTGACCATGCGCGGCTCCAGGGCCATCCGCCCGGGGGTCACCACCAGCGGGTGCAGGGACCGCCACCAGAACACCGACATGTGTACGATCGGGACCATCACGAAAGCTACGATGCCGAAAGCGGCGGCTGCCCGCGTGCCCCCGGGCCCCTCGCCGGTCCCGTGCAGGAGCAGGTAGCCGGCGTACAGGAACCAGAGGATCAGCGTGGTGGTCAGGCGCGGGTCGTCCGTCCACCAGGTGTTCCAGACGGGACGCGCCCACAGCGAACCGCTCAGGATCACCAGCGTGATCAAGAGCAGCCCCACCTCCGCCGAAGCCCGGGCGATGCGGTCCCAGGAACGCCGCCCGGTGCCCAGGTACAGCCCGCTCGTCACGGCTGTGACGGCAAAGGCCAGGTATCCGGTCCAGGCCAGATTGACATGCAAGTAGAAAATTCGCTGCACGTCACCCATGTGGCGTTCCGGAGGAGCGAAGAGGAGCGCCGCGTAGAGGGCCGCCAGCATGGCCAGACAGGCCGCCGTCCCCAGCAGCAGGGTCCACCGCGACGATCCCGCCCTCGACGATCCCGCCTTCGACGGCGAACCGGGCGGTGAACCGGGCGAAGGGCCGGGTAGCGATTCGAGTGGTGAGCCAGGTCGTGATTCGGGCGGAGAGCCAAGCGGCGAGCCAAGCGGCGATTCCAGCAACGGGTCGCCCGGACTGCCATTGTCTGCGCTCATATGTCAACCTCCATCAAAGGTCACACCTCCATCAAAGGTCACACCTCCATCAAATGCTCAAACAGGAGCCAGGGCAGCACGAGGAAGACGGCGGTGTAGGCCAGCAGCATCCTGACCCACAAGGTCACGTCCGCGCCGCCCGGAATCAGGACGCCGCGGGTGGCCGCAATGGACGCCAAGGCGGCCGGGATCAACAAGGGAAAGAGCAGCACGGGCACCAGCACCTCCCCGGCGCGGGTGCCCGCCGCCACGGCGGCCACAAAGGTGGCGGCGGCGGCAAATGCGAGGGTGCCCAGGGCCAGCACGCCAACCAACGGCAGCAGTGACGCCGACCCCGAAGGGTGATAACCGAAGAAGACGAACAGGAAGGGCACGGCCACCGCTTCGGCCAGCGCCAGAAAGGTAAGGTTGGCCAGCAACTTGCCGTAAAAGACGGCCGCCGGGTCGACGGGCGCCAGCAGGAGACCGGCCAGGACCTGGTCCCGGACCTCGGCATGGAAAGAACGATAGATGCCCAGGAAGCCGGCGAAGTACAGGACCAGCCACAACAGGCCGGGGAAAAGCTGCGGCAGCGCCGCGGCGACAGCCTGGTCGAAGGCAAAGCGGAACAACGTGACGGCCAGCAGCGAAAAAACCAGGGTGCCGGCCACCGCCTCACCGCGGCGGGAGGCGATGGTCAGATCCCTCGCGTAGATGGCGAGGACGGCCCGCCAAAAGCTCATCCCGCTCCCCCCTCCTCCTCCTTGAGCCGGCCGTGGGATATGCCCAGCACCCGGCCGGTCACCGGACGGAGCGCCGCCTGATGATGACCGGCCACCAGGGCCGTGCCGCCGCCCTGCCGGTGCTCGGCCAGCAGGGCCGAAACTAACTCCACTCCCCCCGCGTCCAAACCCGCCAGGGGCTCGTCCCAGAGCAGGATGTCGGGGCGGTGCAGCAGAGACCGGGCCAGCGCCAGCCGCTGGCACTGGCCCTGGGAAAAGACGGACACCGGCTGATGCGCATGCAGGCTGAGTCCGACACGCGACAGAAGGGTCCGGCAGCGCGCGTCCAGTTCGCCTCCGCCCAGACCGTGGAGACGGCCGTAGAACCGCAGGTTCTCCGCAGCCGTCAGGACAGGATGGAGCAGCGGCTCGTGCAGCACCACGCCCAGGTGGCGGCGCAGGGCGTGGCGATCACGCCCGACGTCGTGGCCGGCGATCTCCAGGCGCCCGGCGCTGGGGCGCTGCAGCAAGGCCAGCACCTTCAGCAGGGTGGTCTTGCCCGCGCCGTTGGGTCCCGTGAGCAGGACGACCTCTCCCGGGGCCAGGGTCAGTTCCACACCCGACAGGATCTCCCGCGCCCCGATCCGGCGCCGGAGGCCCCGGGCCTGAAGCACAGGCGCCTCAGGCACCGTCCGCACCCCCTCGTTCCGGATCTGTGGCCCCGGATATGTCCTTACGTTCCAGCAGATCCGCACGGCGCCGGAGCCATTCCTCACGGTCCCGGCGGTAAGCGGGAGCGCTGATCTTGCCCATCCGCCACTCGTACTCCAGGTCGGTTAAGGCGGCATCGATGCGTTCGGCCTCTAGGGCCGGGTCTGACAGGGCGGAATTGATACGTTCGGTTTCCAGGGCCGGGTCCAGATGGACTGGATCGATAGGCTCCGCCTCCTGTGGATCCGGTATGCCGGATCCCGATGAAGGATCGGGGGCTCCGGATGCGGCGGCGCCCCGCGCCCGGCCGCAGAGCAAGCGGGTCAGCACCCCGGCACCCGCCGCCATGGCCGCCAGGGGCACGAGCCAGGCGATCCAGAAGGCCCCGCGTCGCGGCGGCGCCATCAGGATCCACGGGCCGTACATCTCCTCGTAGGCCCTTAGAACGGCCGCCTCGGACTGGCCGGCCGCCAGCCGCGCCCGGATGTCCGCCACGATTTCCCGGGCGGGGATCGTATCCGAGTCCCAGGCCGACAGGTTCTTGCACAACGGGCAACGGACCTGCCTGGCCACCTCCCGCACCCGCTCGTCCAGTTGCGCGACCGCCGGATCGGTTCCGATTTCCACCGAGAACGTTTCCGGGATGGTTCGGGCTGTGGCAGTACCCGTCGCGACCGTATCTGAAATGGTTCGAGCTGTGGCAGTACCCGCCGCCGCGATAGCCTTCGGGACGGCGCCCGGCAGCAACGATGACAGCACCGGCACCACCAGCAGCATCAGCGGCAACAACAATAGCAACAGGAACTTCAAAAACGGGGCCACCTGCATTCCAGCCGGCCGCACCGCCGCCGGGACCGCCCGCTGCGGCCACATGGCGAAGAGGGTCCCGGCCAGCAGCAGGTACTGTCCGATCCAGATCCACGCCACCAGCGGGTTCAGATAGACCTGGTAGGTGGCCTCCTGCCCCTCGTCCCAGCCTCCCAGAACGACGTAAAGGTCTTCCCGCAGGCTTCCCAGGATCGCCGCCTCGGTGGTGGGCTGCGGGTTGCCGGCGTAGAAGACCTTCTCCGGCCACAAGACGCCCAGTTCCCGATCGCCCCGGGCCACGTTCAGCCCGGCGTAAACCACCGTCCGCGCCGCCGTGCCGTCCGCCGTCCGCCCTCCCGCCCGCGCCGCCCAGACGCCGCGGTGGACGAGGGTATAGTCCCCTATCGCCGCGTGCCGGCCCGGTTTCAGGGTGAAGGTCCTTTCCTGGTTGTACACCGCACCCGTGAACCCCACGACCATCAGCACCACGGCCAGGTGCACCAGGTAGCCCCCGTAGCGGCGCCGGTTCCGGGTGCACAACCGTGCCATGGCCACCGGCCAGGGCTCACCGGTCATGCTCCGCCGGGCCGCCGCGCCGCGGGCGAACTCCTGCGCCAAGCCGGCCGCGGCCAGCGCCGCCGTGCCCAGGCCCACCACGGCCGCCGAATTGGTCACTCCGTTGATGAGCAGCCCCCCGGCCGTCAGCAACCCGGTCAGCAGCGGCACCGCCATCTGTCTCCCCACGGCCCCCCAGGTGCCCTGCCGCCAGGGGAGCAGCGGGCATATCCCCATCAGCAGCACCAGGACGATACCAAGCGGGAGGTTGACCCGGGTGAAAAAGGGAGCGCCCACCCCCACCCGGATGCCGGTGAACAACTCGGAGGTGATCGGCAGCATGGTGCCCCAGAGGACGGCGAACGCGATCCCGGTGAGGAGCAGGTTGTTCAGCAGGAAGGACGCCTCCTTGCTGAGCAAGGAACCGATCCGGTGCGGGCCGCTCAAGAGCCGCGGCCGGAGGGCGGCCGCCCAGATCGAAAAGAGGGTCATCACCCCGATGAAGGCGAGCAAGACGACGCCCAGGGGCCCCTCGGCGAAGGCGTGGACCGAGACCAGCACGCCGCTCCTGGTGAGAAAGGTGCCGAACAGGGTCATCAGCCAGGTGGCGGAGATCAGCCCGGTGTTCCAGCCGCGGAGCATCCCCTTCCGTTCCTGGACCAGGGCCGTGTGCAGGAAGGCCGTGCCCAGCAGCCAGGGCATCAGCGCGGCGTTCTCCACGGGGTCCCAGGCCCAGTAGCCGCCCCACCCCAGCTCCTCGTAGGCCCACCGGGCGCCATAGAGGATGCCCAGGCTCAGGAAAAGCCAGGCTAGGAGGGTCCAGCGCCGGGTGACCGTGACCCAGGTGTCGCTGCCGCCGCCCGAAAGCCTGGCGGCCATGGCATAGGCATAGGGGATGGTGAACCCGACGTATCCCGCGTAGAGGAAGACCGGGTGCAGCAGCATGCCCGGGTGGCGCAGCAGCGGGTTGAGACCGAGACCGTCGGCCATGGGCTCGGGCGCGGGCTGGAACGGGGGGGCCGCGAACTGGAGCAGCAGGGTGAAGAACAGGGCGACCCCCAGCAGCAGCGATCCCACCCACGGCAGCAGCCGTTCGCTCTCCGGGCGCCGCCGGCGGACCACCGCCGCCGCCGCGACCGCGAGCAGCCAGAGCCAGAGGAGCAGCGAACCGGCGTTGCCGCCCCACAGGGCGGCGAACTTGTAGACGGGCTCCAGGGAGCGGCTGGTCGTGGCGGCCACGTAGGCGTAACGGAAGTCCCCGCTCATCAGCAGGTAAACGAGGGCCGCCACGGCGATGGTGGTCAGCCCCGCCAGGGCCCGCACCGCGTGATGCCCGGCCAGGGTCCAGCGGCGTTCGACGCGCCGCACGCCCATCATATAGAAAACGATGCCGGCGACGGCCGAGACCGCGGCTGCCGCCAGGGCCAGGCGGCCGATCGCGCCCACCAACAGGCCGACATTCCCTGCGCCGCTCACAAGCCCGCTCCGGGGGGGATCGGGAGGACCGGCGCTTCGGGGGGACCGGAAGGAAATGATTCAGGCGGCGGAGCATCGAGCGGCAGGGCGCCCTCGTAGCGGGAAGGGCACTTGACCATCACCTTCCCGGCCTCGAAGCTTCCGCCGGCTTTCAGGCGCCCCTCCGCGATCACTTCCCAGCCGTCGTGCATCTGGTCGGGTTGAATACCCAGGTAATCGACCTCCAGGCGACGGGCGCCGGCACCGGCCAGGGTGAACCGCAGCCGGGGAACAGCCGGATCATAGTCGATGCTCTCCCCCACCAGGCTGCCCATCACCCGCACGGGCCGCCCCGCCAGAAACTCCCGCCGCTCCAGCATCTCGTCCACGGTGACGTAGTAGGTCATTGCCCCGGAGGTGCCTGTAACCAAAAGGTAAGCGATCCCGCCGAGCACCACCGCCACCGCCGCCACCAGCTTCCAGGACACGGGCTTGCCAAAGGTGGGCTTGCGGGACATGAGCTTTGGTGACACGGACCTCTGTGACATTAGTTTCCAGGACCCAGGCTTCCGGGATTTGTTCATGGTTTCCGCCCCTCCGATGCCCCCTCCGTTTCCTGTACGAACCGCTTCATCATTGGCAGGGTCATCGGTCCAATCCACTTGACGCGGATGATCCCATCCGCATCGATGAAGAACGACTCCGGGATGCCGGTCAACTGGTAGCGGCGCGCCAGGTCGTCCCGGCGGTCCAGGAGCACCGTGAAGGTGATCCCGTACTTGTCCACGAAACGGCGCACCGCCTCCACGGGCTCCGCCCGATCGACGGCCAGGATCTTCATCCGTCCATTCATCTCTCGGTGCAACTGCTGGAGGATGGGCATTTCTTCCTTGCAAGGGGGGCACCAAGTGGTCCAGAAGTTTACCAGCACCACCCGCCCGCGATAATCCCCCAGGCTGACCGGGGTTCCCTCAAGGTCAGGAAGGGTAAAATCCGGGGCGGGCCGGTCCACGACCGCCTCCATCGTAAGGCCCCGCAGTTCGGCCACAGCAAAGATAAAAAAGACAGCAACAGCCAGCAGCGTGATCATCAAGGTTATTTTCCGCCGGGGCATCAGCATCATCTCTCGCCGACCAGGCTGAGGGTGCTCCCGGCCATGACGATGTCGGGGATTTCCCAGCCCTTCTGCTCCGCCAACTGGATGAATGCCCGCCGGAAGAGCAGGGTGGCCTCCACCCTGATCGTCCCCGTCCCCGTCCCCGCCTCTGCCGGCGCGGCGAAGCTGTAAACGCTGGTATCGCTGCCCATGGCGGGAATCCGGTTGTCGACGGCGATGCGGGTCGGATTCCAGTAGGCGCCGGAGGGAGAGACTTCGGTCCAGAGCTCCTCCAGGATCTTGGCATAGGCCGTTCCCGGCAGGCCGGCGTAGTGCCCCCGGGCCGGAATGCCCTCCCCGCCCCACGCGGGCACCCGGGGCCCGTCAAGCAGGCGGAGCGGGCTGCCATCGGCGCCGGTGGCCTTTACCAGGAGAATCATATGGCGCAGGGGCGAGTCGGTGGGCACGTGATGGCCGGTACGATCGTTGGCGATGGTCACCGTAACCTGCACGCGCCCATCCCGGCGGGCCCCCTCCACCGTCATGGTCACGGCGTTCCGAAGCAGCTCGGGATCCGCCGCCCCTGGAAAACCATGGGTGGCGATGGTGTCGGGATCCCGCTCCAGCCCGCCCCGGCCGGGCGCGAAGTTGGTTGTCGTCCCGTCAGGCTGCATATGACACGACTGGCAGGTCTTCCCCATCCCGGGATAGGGGCTCTCCAGCCATTCCGCGTACGATTGGTAAATGGGGGTTCCCCAGAAGCTCGCGTTGTGGCAGGAGGCGCAGAAGCGGCTCTCTTTCTGGAGCGGCGAGTAGGTGTCGGGTCCCACGTCCACGTCGTCAAAGGGCCCGAAGAATAACTGCGGTTCCCCCTCCGGCCGGCGCATCTCCGTGGAAAGGATCCCGGGCATGTCTTCATAGGGAAGCTGGGTGGCGGGGTTCACCCGTACGTCCTCGACCTTGTGGCAGTAGTCGCACTGGATCCCCTGCGCATCGATCCCCTGCACCCCGTTTATATCGGTATTGTAAGGGTCGTCCAGTGCCGCGGTCGGCGCATGGCAGGTCGCGCAATGTCCCGCCTGGTCGGGGAAGTCCAGCTTGAAGCCTGGTCCGTAATAGGGCTTGTTCGGATCCGGAGGCAGGGGGAAGCGGCCGTAGTCCCGGTGGAAACCCTGGCGCGTAGGCGGGCTTTGGTTCCCTTCTACGTCCGTTCCGTCATACATGGTCTTGAACCGGATGTTTCCGGTGCCCTGGGCGTGGGCGCCGCCTTCCCACTGTTCGTTGATCGTCCGGCCGTGGCAATCGGCGCAGCCCACCTCCAGGCGGGACGCAAGAGGGAGAAAGACCTTGTTGAAGGACAGCTTGGCGGCCGCCGAAAGGCCCGTCCTGATCAGGAAGTCCTCGACGGGCGGGCGATCCTTCACGGCGGGCGGAATCCACCGGTAGTCCGGGTTGTCCGCGGTCAGGTAGGGTTTCAGGGAGATCTCCACGTCCCGCTTCCACGGCCGGGCCGAATCGCCCCCTATATAGAAGCCCTCCGCCCAGGCGGTCACCTTCACGCTGAACCGGGGCGGGAAGCCGCCCAGGGTGAAGCGGCCCTCGGAGTCACTGCGGGTCTCGAAACCGGTGGCCTTGACCCGGACCACGGCGCCCTGAACCGGGCGGCCGCCCGTTGTGACCCAGCCGCTGACTTCCCCCACGCGCCACACCTGGGGAAGAATGAAAAGGGCCGCCGTCACCAGGGCCAATCCGATCATCAGGTAACGGAAGTAACGAGCCGGCTTACCCTTCACGCCGAACACCCCGCCGGCGATACCAGCGCCAAGAAGCCCATCCGGAAAGAACCAGGATCAACAACGAAACGATCACATACGGCCGGATCGTGCCGGACTGCCGGGAGGTGCCGGAAGAAGAGGACGTTCCGGAGCCGCCCCCTTCCCCATCGCCAGCCACCGGTTCCGGTTGAACGGCGGGTTTTGAAGCATCTGAGAAGGATTCCGGCGCTGAGGCGGAAGGCGTGTTTTCCGGAATGGGTATACGCTGTACAAGTGGCGTATTCGGCGTTTCCTCAGAAGGAGTCTTGTCGCCCCGGGGTGTGCCCGCAGCCGGTTCGGCGGCTTCAGCCGGAGCCGCCGCCCGGGGCGGCAACCCGCCCAAACGGAAAACGCCGCCCCCGTAGGTGGCCGCGT
Source organism: Bacillota bacterium (assembly GCA_016190305.1). Taxonomy (GTDB): domain Bacteria; phylum Bacillota; class JACPQU01; order JACPQU01; family JACPQU01; genus JACPQU01. The sequence goes on along the minus strand of JACPQU010000097.1, from coordinate 21,067 downwards.
AAACGACCTCGCCGCCGGAGGAGATCGCCAGGGCGGTAACCGCCCGGTGGGAAAGACCTTCGTTTATTTTAACCCAGCTCTCTCCGCCGTTTTTCGAGAGGTAAACGCCGCTGTGAAAGTCCCCGGCATAGATGGTTTGGGAGTCCGCGGGATCAACCGCGATGGATGAGATCGATGACTCGTAGGGTACGCCCTTGCTGACGGGCCTCCAGCTCCCGCCGCCGTCGACGCTCTTGAACACTCCCCCGGGCTCGGCTCCCGCGTACACCGTGTCCGGGTCTTGCGGATCAACGGCGATGGAGCTGACGGCTTTGGCATTCAACCCGCTGCCGGATTTGAACCACTTGTCCCCGCCGTCAACGGACTTGTAAAGCCCGTTGTGCAGGGTGCCGATGTAGACCGTATCCGGCTTGGCAGGGTGAACGGCCACCGAGAGGATGTTCAACGTGGTGTCTTCTAATCCGCCGTTCTTCAGGTTCCAGTGCTCTCCGCCGTCGGTTGACTTGTAGATCCCGGGCCCGGGCTTCAGACTCTTGGTATCTCCGTGGGGACCCAACGAGAATCCGGCGAATACGATGCCTGGATCAGAGGGCGTATAGGCGATCTCATTAGCCATCCGCTCGAGTTCCAGGCGGCCGTCGTTCAGGGGGCCCAGAACATCCTCGAACCTTCCCCCGCCGTCCTTCGACTTGCGAATGGCCCAGTCGATCCGGTCACCGAGGAGCAGTTCGTCTCCGTTGATCGGGTTGGCCGCGATGGAGAACGGGGTTGAACCTGGTCTGGGGTTGTTATGCGCCTCCCAGGTGACCCCCCCGTCGTTGCTCTCGTAGATCCCGTTATGGGTCGCCGCGATCACCCGGTACGGATTGCCGGCCTCAGGGATCACCAGGTCGTACACGATCGCCCCGCTGTAGCCCTTGCTGGCGTCGTGCCAGGTCGTTCCTCCGTCCGTGCTCCGGAAAACTCCCCCGGCGTAGGCATCGATGAAGACGGTCCGGGGCCGGTCGGGGTGGACGGCGATGGCGATGGGGCCGCCGGGGCTGTCGTTGGGAGGACCGCCTCTCGTCTCGGTCCACGTGGTGCCGCCATCGGTGGTTCTCGCGAAACGACCGCCGGGGGTGGCGTATACCGTCTCCGGGTCCGCGGGGTTCAAAGAGCAGGTTGTAATCGCATCCGGGCTGTCCTGGTCATAAACCCGCACCCAGCTTTCACCGCCGTCTACGGTCTTGTAGGCGGCGCCCCGGAGATCCTCCCGGGAGTCGTAAAACGGCGGCCACTTTCCGGTGCAGGCGTACAGGATCCGGGGATCCCCCGGATGCATCACCAGGCCCGAGACGGCCGCGTAGTTGGAGATGCCGTTGTTGACGTTCCGCCAGGTCCTGCCGCCGTCGGTGCTTTTCAGCACGCCCTCGGGTTTCACCGCCAGCCTGTCGAAGATGCCGGTGGAGGCGTAGACGATATCGGTGTCGGTCGGGTCGACGATGATCCACCGGACCAGGGCGCCGGCGTCCAGGATCTTGGACCAGTTCCTGCCGCCGTCCGTGGTCTTGTAGATGAAACCTTTCACGATAAGGTTGTTGGAGGGGTCGGGCGAGTAGTTGCCGCCAAGATAGACCACGTCGGAGTCGACCGGGTCCACGGTGAAGGAACGAATCTCCATCACCGGCCGGTTCTCGATCCCGTTGTCCATCTCGACCCAGGTGCGGCCCCCGTCAACGGACTTGTACACGCCCTTCATCCCCTGTGTTCCGACCCAGATGACCTCCGGATGGCGGCGATCTATGGTCAGGGAGAAGATGGGGACCGAGTCGCCCCCCGGCCCGGCACGCGCGGTGATGCCCTCGTTCATGGGGCTCCAGGTGTCTCCTCCATCGGTGCTCCAGTGTACCCCCGCGTTGGAATCGGTCACGTAGATGATCTCCGGGTTATCCGGGTGGATCTTGACATCGTAGCCGATTCCACCCCGGGGCCCGCCGAGCCTCTTCCATACGTGCTCCCCGGCCGGCTGTGCCTCCGTCACCAACCCGGCGTCCCTCTCCCCCGTCACCACCACATCATCGAAGTAAAGCACGGAGTCCGGAGCGGCCTCAAGGGACACGGTGCCTTCAAAATGCGGATCGGTTCGGTCGACGTAGTCCAGTCTTAGCTTTCCATCGACGTGTACCCGGACGTGATTCCCGTCTGCGCTGATCTTGAAGGTATGCCAGGCCGTCCCAATGCTGAGGTCTACGCTGGCAAGCTGTTCATAGGTGAACTGTGCCGGCCCAGGATCTTTCAGGGATGACTTCATCAGTTCGAGCAGGTTGTCGTTGATCCCGAGAATGTAACGGGTGCCCCGGGAGCCCAGCCGGAGATTCATCTGGGCTCTTCCTTTCAACCGCTTCAGCCTGGTTTCAAGACCGGAGACGATCCGCCATTCCCCGGAGGCAACGGGCTTGATCCCGGTCCACTGGTTTCCGCCCCTGGCAAGGAGAACGTGATTGCCGCCGTCCAGGCCGACGGTCCACCCCGGCTGCAGCTCCCAGCCGCCGGCGTCGCCGTCCTCGAAATCGTCCCTGAACAACACCTGGGTTTCCGCCGCCTGGGCGAAGACGATCCGGCCCAGGGCGATCAGCAGGCCCAACAGCGCCACGGCGAGCAGCCCGGTCTTCCATCGACCTGACCTGTGACCTGGCCTGTAACCTGCCCTGGGCAAGATCCGTCACTCCTCCGAAGCTTCAGCATTTCCAGTCCGCGGGCGGCGGACATGCCTCCGTAACAGCCCCTGCAGGCGTCACGGTTAAATCAGTGTTACGGTTAAATCAGTTACAGCAAAATCATCGTCACGGCAGGTCCAGCCGGAAAACCCCTTCGCCCACGGTGGCGGCATAGAGGGCGCTGCCGTCGGCGGCGACGGCCAGCGCCTTGACCGCGCGGGTCCGCAGCCCGACGTTGATGCGCACCCACTGCCCCCCGGCGTCGGTTGAGCGATAGACGCCGCCGAACAAGTCGCCGGCGTATACCGTCCGAGGGTCGGCGGGATCAATTACGATCGCCTGGATCTCCGACTGGGGATCGATGCCGTTGCCGCTGCGCCGCCATGAGGCGCCGCCGTCGGCGGACTTGTAGATACCGTAGCCTGGGAGGCCAGCGTAGAGCACCGCCGGGTCCTGCGGGTCGATGGCCAGCGCCCGCACGTCCAGGCCGTCAAGGCCCTGGTTGCGCGGCTGCCAGGTGCGGCCGCCGTCGGTGGTCTGGAGCACGCCGCCCCTGACCGTAGCGGCATAGACGATTTCATCACGCCCGGGATGCACCTGCAGGATGTTGATGTTCCGGCCGGCGGTATTGGCGTCGTTGGCCGCCCGCCAGGTAGCGCCGCCGTCGATCGACTTGTAGACGCCGAAACTGGGATCGGCGCGGCCTTCGTCTATGTTGCGCCGCTCCCGGCGCATGCCGGCATAGACCACACGGGGATTGCTGGGGGCGAAGGCGATGGCGGCGAAGCCGTGCCGGCGGTTGAAGTCGCCCGCGTTCACCTCGGGGTGGCGGAAGACCTCCTGCCACTGCCGGCCGCCGTCCTTGGTCTCCAGCAGCACCCCCTGGTGCTCGTCCGCGGCCAGGATGTGGTCCGGTTCAGCCGGGTCCAGGGCCAGCGTATACCATTCGGCATAGGTCGCCGGCGGGTAGTTGAGACCCTCCCAACTCTCGCCGCCCGCGATGCCGCGGAAGATGCCCGAGCGCCCGATGGTGTACACGCGCCCGGGTTCACGGGGGTCCACGACGATGGAGTGCAACTGCGCCCCGGTGTAGCCCTGGCTGGACACCGTCCACGTGCGCCCGCCGTCCTCGCTGAGGAAATTGCCTCCGCCGTAGTTGTTGACGAAGATGCGGTAGGGGTCGCGGGGATCAACCTGGAAATCGATGGGCACCCCGGCACGGACACCGGGCGGGCCCCACGGCCCCTGTTTCTTGCCCCCGGCCGTCCGATACCAGGTGTAGCCGCCATCCGCGCTGCTGTAAAACTCGTGGTCTCCGGCCGCATAGGCGATCAGCGGGTCGCAGGTGGAGAACTCCACCGCCGTGATCGGCATAGCCCCGGAGGCCAGCGTTTGTTGCCAGGTCCGGCCGCCGTCGGTGGAAAGGTAGGCGCCCGAACCGGACCGATAAGCGTTGTTGCCCGCCCCGGCCAGCAGGATGTCGGGGTTCCCCGGGTGCATGAACAGGGACCCGATGAACATGTTCTGCAGACCGTGGTCACGGCCGAGGACCTCCCAGGTGCGGCCGCCGTCGGTGCTCTTGATGACGCCCACGCCGCCGGGCCGGTTCCCGGCCGGGTCGGAATTGGCCGCCTCGCGGTCGAAGATTCCTGTTGATACGTAGATCACCTCCGGGCGGCGCGGATCGATCCAGATGTACCGGGCCAGGTTGTCCCCCCGCCAGACGGCCTCCCAGTGCCCGCCGCCGTCGACGGTCTTGTAGACCACGCCCCGGGTGAGGTCGAACTCCCGGCCCTGGCGTCCCTCACCCGCCCAGACCCAGCTCGAGATCTCGGCGGCGGCGTACACGGTATCCGGGTCGCGGGGGTGCACGGTGAAGCCGCGGAAGGTGATCCCGTGGGACTCGACGACGCCGTCATTCCGGCTCACCCAGGTGCGGCCGCCGTCGGTGGACTTGAAGATGCCGCGCACGCCCTCGGTGCCCGCCCAGATCACATCCGGGTTGTGCGGGTCGATGGTGAGGCTGAAGATCGGGATGGCGTCGCCCGAAGGGCCGGAGCGGGTGGCGATTCCCCGGTTGGAGGCCCCCCAGGTGCGGCCCCCGTCGGTGCTGACGTTGACCCCGGTCCAGTTGTCGGTCACGTACATGAGATCGGGGTGATCCGGCCGCATGCGCACGTCGTACCCCAGTCCGCCGAGGGGGCCGCCGGTTTTATGCCAGACGAGGGGCTGTCCGCCGGAGGATGCCGTTTCCCCGGCGGCCGGCGAGGTAGGCGGCTCCGGCTCTGCGGGCGGATGCCGCCACGCGGGCGGCAACCCGCCCGCTCCCCCGCCGGGAGTGCCCGCGACGTCGCACTTTGGCCGCTCCTCCAGCGGGTGGGGCGGCGGAGGCTCCGGTTCAGGCTTCTGTGCGGACCGGGGCTCCTCTTTGGGGATTGGCTTCAGGAGAGAGGGATCTTGGGTGGCAGGCTTTTGAGGAGCAGGCTTCTGAAGGGCAGGCTCCGATGGGGACGGCTTCACCACCGGCTGCGGTTCCGATAGGGGGTCTGGTAGTTCTGTCTCGGCAGCTTTTTCAGTTGGGGTGCATGCCGGCAATAATAATAGTAATAAGACCAGCATGAGCAACACAGCAGAATTTCTCGCTTTCAAAATGCTTTTCACCACCTAGGGAACTCACTTTCCTCACGACAACTACAAACACGACAACTACAAAGCGGATGTATCGGACGTTGCCGTCATGAAGTTACCCCGGTTTTTTGTGGACACCGTGAAGCTACACTGCCAACTCTTTTCCAATTGGCTTTGTGAGTATATACATCCTTTCATAGTCTAGGGCAGGTTTAGGATCAAGCGGGCTCTTACGCTCGATTTCTGGGATGACGAATAGTCATGGGCTGGGATCAGTGTCTGATATCGGGGAACGTACTGGAAGGCAGTTTCGCCGCCCTTATCTCAGCTCCACGAAACGCAAGCCGGGGTTCTTCTCCTCACACCACCGCTGGTACCACTCGGAAGCCAACAACACAACCGGATTACCCCGGCGGTCCTTGAGAGGCAGGCATCTGCCGGCGGGCCAGTTCGCGTTCGAAATATCGCGTTCGTCGCCGATCACCCAGCGGGCCAGCTCGTAAGGCATCCGGTCTATGGCCGCTTCCACGCCATACTCGGTGCGGAGCCGTTCGATAATTACGTCGAATTGGAGCTCGCCCACCGCCGCCAGGATCGGCTCCCGATGTGCCGGGTCCGTCCATTCCAGGATCTGAATCGCGCCTTCTTCTTCCAGTTGGGCGATCCCCTTGTGGAACTGCTTGTACCTGGAGACGTTCCGGTTGCGCAGCAGCGCGAAGTGCTCCGGTTGAAACCGCGGCAGGGGTTCAAACTGGAGCGATCCTTCCGAGCAAACGGTATCCCCGATGGCGAACAGTCCAGGGTTGATTACGCCGATGACATCACCGGGGAAAGCTTCCTCTATGGTTTCCCGCTCCCTGCCGAACAACCGATGCGGGCGGGAGATGCGGATCTGCCGGTTCAGGCGGGGATGGTAGACCGAGATGTCTTTTTCCAGCCGGCCGGAGCAGACGCGGAGGAAAGCGATCCGGTCACGGTGTCTCGGATCCATGTTGCCCTGAATCTTGACCACGAACCCGGAGAACACCTCCGACTCGGGGGATACGACCTCTCCTGCTGTCGTCCGCCGCGGGGCGGGCGGCGGAGCCAATTGCAATAAGGCCTCCAGGAAGGGATCCACTCCGAAGTTATTGAGCGCGCTCCCAAAAAACACCGGCGTGACCTCCCCCCGAAGAAACCTCTCTTGATCAAAGGCGGCGCCCGCTCCGGCGAGGAGTTTGATCTCGTCCTGCAGGTGTCGATGGGCCTCCTCCCCGATCAACCCGGGGAGCAAAGGATCGTTCAAATTGGTGATTTGCATCGGGGCCCGCTGCCGGCCATGTTCGGTGCGTTGGAAAAGCAGCACCGTGTTTCCGACCCTGTCGTAGACCCCTTGAAAATTCGGCCCGTCGCCGATGGGCCAGTTTCGGGGCGCCGCGTCCATGCCGAGCACTTGTTCGATCTCGCCCAGCAGGTCCAGGGGATCCCGGGTCGGATGGTCCATCTTGTTGATGAAGGTCAGAACCGGAATGCCGCGCCTGCGGCAGACGCTGAACAGCTTAATGGTCTGGGGCTCGACACCCTTGGCGGCGTCCAGCACCATGATCGCGCTGTCGGCTGCCATGAGGGTCCGGTAGGTATCCTCACTGAAGTCCTGGTGTCCCGGGGTGTCCAGAAGATTCAGGCGGTAGCCGCGATAGTCGATCTGAAGTACCGCGGAGGTGATGGAAATGCCGCGCCGCCGCTCCATCTCCATCCAGTCCGAAGCGGCATAGCCCTGGTTCTTCCGTGCCCGGACGGCGCCGGCCACGGCCACCGCGCCGGAATAGAGCAGCAGTTTCTCCGTCAAGGTCGTCTTGCCGGCGTCCGGGTGGGAGATGATGGCGAAGGTGCGCCGGCGCGACACCTCATGGATCAGCCGGTGGTGATCTGCGGGCCGCTGGATCGTCTGCTGCACGGGCGTGCCTCCCTCCATTGCAACTAGGATCTCCCGCGTTTGGACACCCCATCAGTGTAGGCTAGAACGTCCACCTGTGGCAAGATGCAAAGGCCCGCGGCGTGCTTCCCGCCCACATCAAAACACACATGAGGTGGACGGGCTCCCGCTTCGTCCAAGGCGAGGCCTGCGACAGGAAGCCTCAGGTCTGGAAGGAATCCGGTCTGGAAGGAATCGGCCTCAGGGAACCGAACAGCAAACTGTCCCGCGATAAAGATGCTCCCGGATCCGCAAAGGAGAGATACAGCCTTGCCTGCAGGGATTGCTCCGGAGTCCATCGCCAAGCTGCGCGCTAACATCGGCCGGGTCTTCCTGGGGAGCGACGAGCCGGTCGATCTGCTCCTGGTGGTCCTGCTGGCCGGCGGGCACGTGCTGATCGAGGACGTCCCCGGCACCGGCAAGACCACCCTCGCCCGGGCGCTGGCCCGATCCCTGGGCCTGAACTTCCGCCGGATCCAGTGCACCCCCGACCTGCTCCCGACCGACATCACCGGGCTCAACATCTTCGATCCCTCGTCCGGCCGGTTCACCTTCCGCCCCGGCCCCGTCCTCAGCCACGTGGTGCTGGTGGACGAGATCAACCGCGCCACCCCCCGCACCCAGTCGGCGCTGCTGGTGGCCATGGCCGAAGTCCAGGTCTCGGTGGACGGGGAGACCCACCCCTGCCCCCTGCCCTTCCTGGTGCTGGCGACCCAGAACCCGGTCGAGATGGAGGGGACGTTCCCCCTCCCTGAGGCGCAACTGGATCGGTTCCTCCTGCGCCTGCGAATCGGCTACCCGGCCCCGGAACAGGAGGCGGAGATGATCCGGCGGCACGGGGCGGCGGTAGCGGCAGCGGCTCCGGCTGCTCCGGTTTCTTCGACGGCTCCGGCTGCTATGACACCGGGCAACCCTCTGGTCTCCCTGGAGCCGGTGCTGACCGCCGTCGAGGTGTGCGAGCTGCAGCGGCGGGCGGCGGAGATCCACGTGGCCGCACCGGTGCTGACCTACCTGCTGGACGTGGTGCGGGCCACCCGGCAGCGGGAGGGCGTCGATCTGGGCGCCAGCCCCCGGGCCTCCCTGCTCCTCTACCGGGCTTGCCAGGCCATGGCCCTGCTGCAGGGGGAGTCATTCGTGCGGCCGGATCACGTCCAGGCCCTGGCGGTGCCGGTCCTGGCCCACCGCATCCTCCTTTCCCACCGGGACTGGGCCGCGGCCGGTTCCCGGCGACCGGCCGAAGTGGTGAAAGCGGTTCTGGCCGAGGTGCCGGTCCCCGCCGAACCTCTTCCCGGAGAGTCGCCGGATTGATCCCCGGGACGATCGCCGCGACCTTCGCCGCGACGCTGCTTAACTGGATGTCCCTGCTGTTCCTGGCCGTGGGCCTGCTCGCCCACCGGCCCCTGCTGGCCGGCACCGGTCTGCTGGTTCTGCTGACCCGCGGCCTAGTTCAGCTCTGGCGCGTCCACGGGGGCCGCAACCTGTCCTACCGGCGCCGCTTCGTCCCCGATCGGGTCTTTCCCGGCCAGACGGTCCGCTTCAGCGCCGAGGTGATCAACGACAAGCCGCTGCCCCTCCCCTGGCTGCTCATCGAAGACCTGGTGCCGCCTGCTGCCCGGTGGCACAGCGGCCGCATCACCGAGCGGACGTTTCTCAGCCGCCCCCGCCTGGTCCAGGGCATGGCGGTGGGCTGGTTCCAGCGGGTGATCCGGCATTACACCCTGCAGATCGGCCTGCGGGGAGTCTACTCCTTCGGGCCTGCGGAAGCGACCCTCTCCGATCCCTTCGGGCTTGACCAGCAAACGCTGACCTTGCCGGGCACCGATCACCTGATCGTCTACCCCGCCCTGATCCCCTTGCCGGATCCCCCCGTGCCGCCGGCCAGGCCGGATCCGGGCCGGCCCCGCCGGGGATCCCTGACTGAGGATCCAGCGCGCATCCGGGGGGTGCGGCCCTACCAGGCCGGCGACAGTCTCCGGCGGGTGCACTGGAGCGCCACGGCGCACCTGGGATCCCTGCAGGTCAAGGAACTGGAACCGGCCGTCGCCGAGGCCGCCTGCATCCTGCTGGATGTCCGCCTCTCCATCTCCCGCGCCCCCGGGGTGCCTTCACCGGCCGATCCCTCGGAATGGGCGATCTCGGCCGCCGCCTCCCTCTACACCCGGGAACTGGCGCGGGGCCGCCGGGTCGCCCTGTACGGCAACGGCCACATGGCGGGCCGCGGGCCCGGGCCCGGACCGGCTCTCCCCCCCACCCTGCACCCCGCGGCCGGGGCGGCGGCCCTGGAAGCCCTGGCGCGGCTCAACCACGGCCCCGTCTGCTCCCTCGAACAGCTCGCGCGCCGGGTCACCGGCCGCGTGGCCCCGGGCACCGCCCTGCTGGTGGTGACCTGGGCGGGGGGCGGGGATCTCCGGCGGTGCCTGCGGGATTGCCGGCGCAAGGGGTTTCCGGTGCAGGTCTTCTGGATCGGCGACCGGCCGCCGGCGCAATGGGAGGGGATGCGGGACGACAAGATCAGGATCACCGTGTTGCAGCCGCCGCCGCGGGCGGGCAGCCATGCTTCGTAGCCGTGGATGGATCACCCTGGCGGCGGCAGTAATGGAGCTGGGCGCCTGGTATCCGTGGGCCCTTCTGGCCTGGGCCATGGCCAGCGGGGGCGGAGGCGGGGCCGGTGCCGGTAGCGCAGGTGTCACCGTAGGTACAACCGCAGCAGCCGCACCTGCCCCGCCCTCACCCTGGTGGTTCCTGATCATCTTCGTCGCAGGCGCCGTCACGCAGCGGCTGGTGCCGCGCATGTCCCCGAACCGGCAGGACGGCGCAACCGTTGCGGCCGGCGCGGCGATCGTCCTGGCGGCAGGATGGTGGCTGGGGCCGCCGCGGGCGCTGAGCGGGTTCTTCGCTTTCACCGCCTTCTGGCGGGGGCTGACAGCCCCCCGTTACGCCGGCGATGAGGTGTCCATGCCCGAAACCGCGCTGCGGCTGATGACCGGACTCGTGATCCTGGCCGGCATTTCCGCTCTGCCGAACTGGCACGGCCCGTTTTGGCTTCCCGAGGCCCTGCCTTACATGATCCTGGCCTTCACAGCCGCTCTGCTGGGACTGAGCCTCAATGCCAGGACAGCTCTGAACCGGCGCACCGGGCAGGGTCAAATCGAACAACTCCGGTTGGGTTGGCCGGTGCTGTTGACGGCTGCCTCCCTGCTGCTGCTGGCGGTGGGGGCGGCCTGGGCGGCCGGGGCCGGAGCCGGCGCGCCGATCCTGGCCCTGATCCTGTGGATGCTGCGCATGATCGGCGCGGCGATCATCTGGCTGTTCAGCCTCGCCGTCTGGGTCTTGCAGTATCTTTTTACCTGGCTCCAACGCCTGCTGGGTGACCTGGAACGGGAAATCCCCAGACTGGAACCCGAAGGGTTCAGACTTCCGGAGGGAACGTGGGATGCCCTGCCGGTGGCACCGGAATGGCTGGCGCTGCTCCCGAAGTTGTTCCTGGGTTTGTCCATCGCCGCCATCGCCGCCGCCCTGCTGCTGCTCGCCCTGCGGCGCCGTCGTCAAGGTCTTGACACCAGCCTGACCGGCAGCACTGAAGAGCGGCATTCCCTCTTCCGCTGGGGACGCCTGTTCGCCGCCCTTCGCCCGCGCCGGCGAAGGAGACGGATGGACATCCCACCCCGGGGCCCTGCCGGGAGGGTGCGTGCCCTCTTCCGGCGCCTGCAACGATTGGGTGCCGCCCGAGGTCTCCCCCGGCATTCGTCCCAAACCCCTGCCTCCTATGGACGGCAACTGGCCGAGCAGGCCCTGCCGGGTCCGGCCGGCCCCACCATTGCAAAACTGTATGAACAAGTTCGTTACGGGGAGCGAGAACCCGATCCCAAGACCATAGCTGAAACGGAGACACTGATCAAACACCGTACTGTAAAATAGCTTCAGTGGACGAATTCACCGAAATTCCCCAAAACCACTGAGGGGGTCCAAGGTGAAAAAACTGGTGCCCTTACTGTTCCCCTTGATATTGACAGTCTTTCTATTCGCCGGCTGTATTCAACAGCCACGCGAGAGGACTACACCAGGTGTGAATCCAGAGTCAACTTCGTCGAGCCCGCAGTCTGCACCCCTGCCTTCATCCAACGTCACCTCTGCCCCATCTGACGAACCACCCGACTCAGGAGACTGGATGATCTCCGGTCAACGGAGTGTTGAAGGTAAAAGCATCACGCTGCAAGGCAATCTGATCATCGGAAAAGGGAGCGCCTTAACTCTCCAAGATGCCACTCTCCTGATTAATTCGGGCTTTGATGGGCAGTACAAGATCTCAGTTGAACCCGGTGGTTCGTTGTATGTCTACGGGAGTACCATAACTCCGGCAAACCCGGAGCATAGATTCGCCTTCATTGCCGCTGGTTCGGCCTTCGAGATGAAGAACAGCGAATTGCATGGGGTCGGGTGGGGTCCGGATGCCGAGTTATGGGATGAGAAAGCCATTCTGTCGGGCAGCAAGGGACTGGTGGTGACCACAAACGGAGCAATCATCGAGGGTAATCTCCTATCGAACAACTATGCCGGCATCATTTTGGCCGGTTCGGAAATAACGCTGAGCAAGAACGAAATCCATTCCAACAAGGTCCATGGGATCTTCATTTACGAAGGGGAAAACAGCCGAATTACCGGCAATTCAATCAGGCACGAAACAGTCAGCAGCCCCTTCAGGATCGTGAGAGGACAGGCCAACCGGATCGCGGACAACACCATCGTTTCTTCCCTGACACGGGGCGTCATTGAGACATTCCGATCGCACGAGAACACCTTTGAAAACAACAACATCTCCGGCCTCGGCGTAGGCATTGAACTGATGTTTGTTTCCAATGGCAACCTGGTCAAGAACAATACCATCTCGGTGAACGAGTTGGGCGTGATGGTCTGGGGTTGGAACAACAGGGTTGAAAACAACACCATCTCGGGGACGGTGGAAAAACCGCTCACAGGAATTTATACGGTGTATGCCTATAATACCCTGATTGTTCAAAACACCATTTCCGACGTCGGAAACTTGAACGGGATCATGATGTGGCACTCTTCAAACAATGAGGTCATTAATAACCAGGTTTCGGCATCCACCAACGTAAAGCTGTCCAGCGGTCTCATGCTCTACAGCTCCAGCAAAGAGAATATGATCCAGGGGAACTCATTCTTAAATTTTCCGATCGGAATTTCAATTTTCTTTTCAAGTGACAACAACACTATAAATAACAATGAGGTTACGAGTAGATCCGAAAGTGTGTTCATCCAAGGCTCTTCAGGAAATACACTTTACGATAACAATTTTTCAGGGAAACCGCCTCGTGATGACGGCACCAACAGATGGGATTATCAGGGAAAAGGGAACTATTGGAACAAATACGGCAGGGTCGGAAATACATCCAATTCCTTCAAACCTCCCGTCGTGGACAATTATCCTCTCGCTAAACCCGTCGAAATTGCAAGATCAGCGGTTCCGAAGCTGGAGCCGCTTCAAATAACAGAGGTTTCCTCGGTAGATATCCTGGGAAAATCGGGAGAAGACATTGTCATTGAGAATCAGACCATTCAGCTACGCAACCTGGTGGTTGGACCTCGGCAGACGTTGACTCTAAGAAATGTTACCCTGATCACTGGTGGCTCAAAGGACAGCTCCAAGATCCTCGCGAGAGGGGGCAAACTCTCCATTTATGATTCCAGGATAATCCAAATGGAATATGGGAACGGCTGTGAAATCAGGGCCGACGATGGCGCCACCTTTGTCATGAAAAATACCGAGGTGAATCAGTGCGGTCACGAATGGAAGGCCGGCGGGATCCAAATATTGACTGACAACGCAATCTTGAGAGACAACATTTTAATCAATACTATGGTATGGTTCAGCCCGTATCAGCCACTTTCAGGCGGTCGCATTGAGGGTAATACAATATTGAACAGTTTTTGGCCGGTGATATTAAGTAATAAAGGAGCAAAAGACTTCTCAGTCAGGGATAATACCATACGCGGCAGTATTTATGAGGCTCTATATTTAGAGGGCCAAAACCATAAGGTGATGGGGAACACGATTTCCGATGTGGCGTTCGGTGACGGCATCTTTTACAAGGGCAACAACGGAACTATTGAGGAAAATAAACTTTCGAAGGTCAGATGGAATGGCATCGTAGTCCGGGGCAACAACAATTCAATCACCAACAACGTAGTTACCGATAGCGGCGGCAGCAGCATCTCCGTGGAAGGAGAGAATAATAAAGTTTCAGGGAACAAATAGCATAGCTGACATCCGACACGCCGCCGTCCGGCCGGACGCCATTGTTAGGCGCGCGGATTTGGTGCCGATGTCCTCCCTTGAGCCGCTGACACTAGATAGAGCACATACTGGTTTACGCTCACGCCTTCGCGATTAGCGTTGCGAACTAACTCAGCATGAAGTGACTTCGGCATTCTCAAGGACAGTCTCCCCGAGCACTCCGGGGTTTCTTAGTTCCTTCCGGGAGAGACTCGTGCCGGAACTAATCAGCCTGATAGATCTGGATCAGGTTCCCGCAAGTATCGTCAAACACGGCGATCTTTGTCTCGCCCACCTCCGTGGGCTCAATCTTGAAGTCAACCCCAAGCTGCTTCAATCTCTCATATTCCTTCTGAACGTCGTTGACCGCAAATGCGGCGGCGGCGATTCCCTGTTCGTAAATCGAATCCTTGTATGATCTGGCCGCCGGGTTGTCGCTCGGCTCAAGAAGCAATTCCGGACCATCGGGCTCTTCAGCCGACACCACGGTCAACCATTTGAACTGCCCCACCGGAAAGTCCTGTTTCTTTTCAAAGCCCAGGACTTCTGTGTAGAACTTCAAGGCCGAATCCTGATCGTCCACAAAGACACTAGTTAGTTTGATCCTCATCAGATCGTCTCCTTGGCAGGCTGCCTAGCGCCCTTGCGTATCAGCGGCACCGACTCAAACCTTACGTATCGGCAGGACGACTTCCTTTGGCGTCCGCTGAATCCGCTTCAAGACGCTGGGGTTGAGCGATTTGTTCGGCGGCCGGGCAGGCGCGGAATGCAATCCTTTCGGCCGTCCGCGCAGGCAGGCGGCTGTGGCGTACTAAAAGGCGCCTAGTCGGCGATGGTGATCACGATCTTGCCGATGTGCCCGGCGTCGCCGAATCGTTGGATCGCCTGGGCCACGTCCTCCAACGGGTAGGGCCCATCGATGAGGAATTTCAAACCTGATTTCTCGAAGAGATCGTTCACGTAATCCAGGTCCTTGTTGGGTTTGAGGACGACGATGCGCAGGGCCTTCTTGGTGGTTGCGGAAATGAGCGGTTTCAGGCAAAGGAATTGGAGCAACCGTGGCAGATCCCCCCCGACGGTCACGTACCGGCCGCCGGGATTCAGCGCCTTGAGGTATCGGAAAGGCGAGCGGGTGGTCTTGGTGTCGAGGATCAAGTCATAACGCTGCCCGCCTCGTGTGAAGTCGTCCCGTTGGTAGTCGATGACGTGGTCGAACCCGATGGATCTCAGCGCTTCCAGCTTGAAATCGCGGTCGACACCGGTCACCTCAGCCCCGAACTGTTTGGCGATTTGGACCCCGATCATGCCCACGCCGCCGCCGGCGCCGTTGATGAGGACCCGTTCGCCCGGTCGGATCCGTCCGACGTCCACGAGACCCTGAAGCGCGAGCATGGATGCGTGGGGTAACGCCGCAGCCTGCTCGAAGGCCATGTCCGGCGGCTTGCGGGTCAGCGCACGTTCGTGCGTGCACACGTACTCCGCGAAGCCGCCAAACCCCGTTTCCGAAACGTCCCCATAAACGTGATCCCCCGGCTCAAACCCCCGTACGTCCCGACCGGTCGCCTCGACCGTCCCTGAAACCTCTGCCCCGAGCACCTTCACCCTTGGCCTCACGAGGCCGAAGATCAGCCGGTAGACGCGGGGCTTCCCACGCACAAGCGCCCAGTCGTAGTCATTGACGGTCGTGGCGCGGACCTTCACCATGACCTCATGGTCCCGAGGTTCGGGCTTGGCCACCTCCTGGAGCCGAAGATCCTTGGGAGAACCGTAACGGGTGAGAACCATCGCTTTCATGGGCAACTCCTCCATCCGCGGGGCGAGGGATGTCGGTGAACCAATGCTGCCTCATGGTTTTTCAAACAAGAACCACAAATTCAAGGTCAAATTGTGCAGCGATCAACTCGAAATCCTGATCATTATGAAGAAGGGGAATACCATGCTGAATACAAGTGGCCGCGATCATGCAATCAGTGGAATTCCTGATCGTGATACCTCGTGATCGGCAGGTACGATAGATTGTGGCAGCCAAGTGGAAGGTTTCCCGTGTCATTGGCAGGAATAACAGCTCGGAAAGAACAGCTTTGGTATTCTCGTACGCTTTGTTCTCTCTTATGCCTTGAAGTAGTTCGGTCAGTAGGATTCCGCAAATACAGATATCCTCTCTGGACTGAACCAATGATTCGACAGTTCTTGTGTGTGATGTTTCATGGCCGTTCAGAAAATCCACCCAGACCGAGGTATCAACAAGAATCATGCAAGGGTCCGCCCTTTTCTCATTTCAGACAGATCACCTTCCCACTGTACTTTGCCCTTGAGTTGAAGTATCTTCTTCTGTGACTCCCGGCGGAGAAGATCACGCAGAGCGAAGTCAACCAAATCTTTCCGCGTTTTCAGGCCGGTAGCTTTGAGACCTGCCTCAACAAGATCTTCATCAAGGACGATGTTTGTTCTCTTCCCCACTTGAGAACCCCCTTTAAGTCTTCATACACATATTATCTCCATATGTGTGTATTGTAAAGCGAGCCAAGGGGTAGCCACGGTAGGAAAACGGCTTTGCTTCACTGGCAACATAACCGCGACAGTGAAAAACACAAACATACCTTCCTTACAGGTCACGACGGCGCCAGCCGGCGCACGGGCGCTGGCCCCGCGAGCGCCCGCCAGCTCCATTTCCGGGTTAGAGCGCCAGCCTGCGTGAATCGGCGTGGTCACGCGCCGGTTTGAGGAAGGAGCTGGCCGTCCGTAGTCTCGACTAACGTGGTTACCACCAAGTAGGGCTCCTTTGGGAACGTGGGGCTGATGGCAAAGCCGATGGGCTCCGGGTCGATGTCGGACTGCGCGATGCCCTGCACAGGTGCGAACGAATCCTCTAGCTCCGAGAAGGCCCGCTCCAGAATCGGGGCTTGATGGTGGTGAAACCCGGCGATGGTTATGCAACCGTTCAAGATACCATGCTCGGACGCGACCTTGAAGTTCTCTGGGATTCGGAACATGCGGGCCATCCTGCAGTCCGTAGCCGCAAGTGCACGGAGGGTGGCTCTAATCACTGCGTCCGGCCCTTCGATAGCATAGGCACGTACGAAGTAACGAAGTATGAGCCCTGTCCGGGCATCGACGACGGGCCACACATTCGCTGCGAGTTCCATGGTATTCAAGGGCCCCCTCGTTCGGGCGTGAGTCTACGCCTCAACGACTGTCGCTCAAACGTTCTTGCGTTTGAGCGGCGCACGCGACGCTCCTAACCATGCCACCCGACCTCCCATACGTCCGCTCGAAACGCTTGTTAGGTGTGGAGGTCCCCTATTGATCAGTAGCGCGAAGCTGCTGCACAGTAAATAATGTTGGGTCCTTGTATAGCAGCGGAGGAGCGGCAGGCACCGCAGGTGCCTGTCCGTCTCCAGCCGCTTGTCGGACAACTATGGTTACCGTACCGTGACCGTGTATTCGACCACTCGCGCAGGTAAGACATTCGGCTCCCAGGGCTGACGGTACTCGAAACGAAGACTCTGCTGTCCGGCACCCGTAGGTGTGAACTTCCAGGTCTCCGTACCGCCGGCGCCTACAGCATCGGGACTCGCTGGGTCTCTCACGTAAGTCGGGGGACCCTCCAGCTTCAGAATACCGGTCGTAATGTCGGCCAGCGACCAGCTATAACCAGTCGTCCGGTTGCTCGATAGACTCACGATTAACTGCTGATTGCGTGCGAGCTCGATGGTACTGCCCGAGTTGTCCACAGTAACTGTCAACGACCGTGGTTTCGCGCTTCGATCGGCGTTATCCGTCGCAGTGCAAGCCAAGACCAGCATGCTCACAGCGATCGCGACGCTCAAGATGCAGGCACGTCGAATCATGATGCGCCTCCACACAGCGTTCTCCTCTCACAAATTCGTCCACTGGACTCTTGACACCTCAGCCTACTCCCCGATGATCTTCACCAGGACCCTCTTCTTTCTTTTCCCGTCAAACTCCCCGTAAAAGATCTGCTCCCAGGGACCGAAGTCGAGTTTTCCCTGGGTAACGGCGACCACCACTTCTCTGCCCATTACCGTTCGCTTCAAATGGGCGTCAGCGTTATCCTCCATAGTATTGTGCCGGTAGCGTGAATGAGGTTTCTCAGGGGCGAGTTCTTCCAGCCATGCCTCGAAGTCCTGATGAAGCCCCGCCTCGTCGTCGTTGATAAAAACGCTCGCAGTGATGTGCATGGCGTTGCACAGCAGGAGACCTTCCCGGATCCCGCTCTCCTCCAGGCAGGCTTGCACCTGGGAAGTGATATTGATTAGTTCCCGTCGCTTCTTTACCTCGAACCAGAGTTCCCGGCGGTAATGCTTCACGGATTAAGCCTCCCACCCCGGTCGGCCTCCTGGGAGAAAAGGCCGGTGTAAGGGGCATAGACGTATCCCTGGTATTCCTTGCGTCTTTGTTCCCGGATCCGCTCCAGCACATCGAGCAGGTCCACGGCATAATCGGCCAGGTTGAGGTACTGGCGGTAGTTGGAACGGGTTTCAATTTCTTTCCCCGACCTGGGGTCGGTTTCCTTTCACCTCCTCTTGCCCAGGCTGTCACAATCATGATTACTAGTTACAGGATCACTCCAAAGAGGCGAAGTAGTATACACCCAGGTAAACGTGCCTACGGCGAAGCAGGCCGACTAACGGAGCAAAGATAGCCGGTTTTGAGGTGGACCCTTGGTTGATTCGTCAGGCCAATCGGCCGCTGCAAGCCCGCTGCTTGAGACCAAGCTCTACATCCCCAAGCAGCTTCCCGCTCTGGTACCGCGTCCAAGGCTGATCGAACGCCTGGACCGCGGGGCAGGCGCAAGCTGACTCTCGTCTCCGCGCCGGCGGGGTTCGGCAAGACGACGCTGCTGGCTGAATGGGCGGGAGAAACCGCGGCCGTCGAACGACCCTCGGCATGGGTCTCCCTCGACCAGAGCGACAATAACCCCGCGCTTTTCTGGGCCTACTTCATCACCGCACTGCGGAGGGTGCGGCCCGAGGTTAGGGGGATCGCCCTCTCTTCACTGGGTTCACCGCAGCCTCCCCCGATCGAGTCGCTCTTGACGGGCCTGATCAATGAGATCAGTGCAATCGAAAACGACTTCGCTCTAATCCTGGACGATTACCACGCTATCGATGCTGAACCGATCCACAGCGCCGTCGCCTTTCTTCTTGACCACCTGCCGCCCCGGATGCACCTGGTCATTGCCACCCGCTCCGACCCACCCTTGCCGTTGGCACGCCTCCGGGGGCGCGGGGAATTGACCAAATTACGGGCCGGAGACCCTCGGTTCACCCCCGGTGAGGCCGCTGCTTTCCTCAACGAGGTGATGGAGCTAGACCTGTCGGCAGCCGATGTGGCCGCCCTGGAGACGAGAACCGAAGGCTGGATCGTGGGGCTCCAACTGGCGGCGCTCTCGATGCAGGAGCGAGAGGACGTTCCCGGGTTCATCCGGGCCTTCGCCGGCGACGACCGGTATGTCGTGGACTACCTGGTCGAAGAGGTCCTGCAACGCCAGCCTGAAAACGTCCGGAGTTTCCTGCTGGAGACCTCCATTCTCGACAGGCTCAGCGGCCCGCTGTGCGATGCAGTAACCGGCCGGGAGGGCGGCAAAGGGCTGTTGGAGGCGCTGGAGCGGGGCAACCTGTTCGTCGTGCCGCTGGATGACAAGCGGGGGTGGTTTCGTTACCACCACCTCTTCGCGGACGTTCTCCGTGCGTACGCGATGAATGAGCGGCCCGATCAAGTACCCATCCGGCACCGGCGGTGAGCGAGTGGTACGAGCACAAGGGTCTGCCGGCCGAGGCGGTCCGCCACGCCCTTCTCGCCGAAGACTTCGTGCGGGCGGCAGGCCTGGTCAAACTGGTCGGGCGGGCCATGCTCACGAGCAGGCGCGATGCGATTTTCCTCGGCTGGCTGAAAGCCCTGCCGGACGAAATGGTTCACCGGTACTCAGCGTGTACTATGCCCTGGCTCTAGTCGGGATCGAACCGGAGGCCGCTGAGGCCCGCCTGCGGGACGCCGAACGGCTGCTCGAGACGGCGTTACGAGTGAACAAGCGATCGGAAGCCCCGTCAGCCGAAATAATCGTCAAGGACGACGAGGGGTTTCGGTCCCTGCCGGGGACGATCGCCATCGTCCGTGCCTACCGCGCCGGGGCCCTCGGGGATGTGCCCGGCATCGTGCGATACGCCCGGCGGGCATAGGACCTCCTGCCTGAAGGCGATCACTTGTGGCGAGGCGCCGCGGGTGGACTCCTGGGGCTCGCCCACCGGATGAGCGGAGACCTGGAGGCGGCCGGAATCTACGAGCAGGCCTTGGAGTTGGCGGCCGGCCGGAGCGAACCCATGCCCCCGCCTGCGGCGGACCTGTACGTGGGAATGAGTGAGCTGCGCCGTGAGCACGACGACCTGGAAGCCGCCTCACGGTACTTGCGGAGAAGCAAGGAGCTGAGCGGGCAAGGCTGGATTTCGGAACACCGGCATCGCTGGTACGTGGTCACGGCACGGGTAAAGGAAGCCCAGGGAGACTCGGACCGCGCGCTCGACCTGCTCGACGAAGCGGAGCGCCTGTATATCAGGAGCCCCGCTCCCGAGGTGCGTCCCATCCCGGCGGTGAAGGCGCGGATGTGGGTCGGGCAGGGCAGGCTGGCTGAAGCCCTGGGTTGGGTGCGCGAGCGGGGCTTGTCCGTCGATGACGACCTCAGCTACCTGCGTGAGTTCGAGCACATCACGCTGGTGAGAGTGCTTATCGCCCGATCCAGGACAGACCGGGCCGGGAGCTCCCTTCGACCGATCGTCGACCAGGCGGCTGCACGGCGTGCTCAATCGCATCCGCGATCTCGGCCTGCCGTTGCTGTCGATGCAGCGGACCGGCCCAGGTGGCGACCGAGGTAACAGAGATGGGAATCTCAACCCGAAAGGAGACGAATGATGAGCAGTCTACAGAAGACGGGCGGCGTTGCGGCATTGATCATAGCGGCTACATGGGTGGTTGGTTTTGCGGTCCTTCTTGGCGTATTGAACCCCGCCGGTTACTATGACGCGGAGATCACAGAGCGGCACAGAAGGTGGCGATCCTCACGGCCAACCGTGCCCTGGTCTCCATATCGTACCTGATCCCCTTTGTGGTGTTCGGCATCTTTCTGGTGAGTATTCCGGGTGAAACTGGCCACCTGTTCCGATTCAAACTGTCCACCCATTCCGATTGAAATCGACCACCGATTCCGATTCAAATCGACCACCTGTTCCAAGTAAAATCATCCATGCATTCCGGTCAAAGCTGCCACCCTCTCAAGAGCGAAGCAGCGCTGGAGACCCCAAGCCCAGGTATTCCCCTTTCCGGCTGGAACCCGAGATCAATCTCGGGAAGGAAAGGAGCAACACCTGTGGCCAACAGGAGGCTTTCCATGCGGAAGCTCAAAGAGATGCTTCGTCTGCACTTCGAATTGGGGCTGAGCAACCGGGCCATTGCCCGGAACCTCTCCACCTCCCATAC